>JBCCSO010000917.1:0-2207 GCA_039199965.1 Chloroflexota bacterium
GAGACGCTCTTAGACGTAGGCTGTGGAGATGGACTGGTAGCGTTTGGCGCACTCGAGAGATCTGAAACATCCCGGGTAATATTTAGCGATGTTTCGCAAGATATGCTCGATTTTTGCCAAGAAATTGTGACGCAGTCGGCCGATCATGAACGATGTGAATTTATCCAAGCTTCAGCCGATGATTTGTCGATCATCAAAAGTGAATCAGCTGACGTCGTAACAACGAGATCAGTTTTAATCTATCTCAAAAACAAACAAGCCTGCTTTGATGAATTTTTCCGTATACTCAAACCGGGCGGCCGCCTGTCGATTTTTGAACCAATAAATTCATACAACTACCCAAAACCTGTACATGAATTATTAGGGATTGATGCCACACCGCTTGTAGAGATTACCCGGAAGGTACGGAATGTATTTGATGCCTTGCAGTCGGCCGATGACCCAATGCTTGACTTTGACGAGCGGGATTTGGTCACAATGGTTGAGAAATCTGGGTTTATGCCAGTGCATCTCGAGCTAAAAATCGAGGCGAAACCTTTGCCACCGACTACCAACTGGAATTCGATGCTGAATACAGCTGGAAATCCGAAGATTCCGTCGTTGGCAGAGGCGATGGATCAAGTGTTAACGGCTACTGAGCGAACAGAGCTGGAGGCATACTTGCGGCCGAGATTTGAAGCAGGCCAAGCTGTGAGCCGGATGGCTCTGGCCTATTTGTGGGCAGAAAAGTAAAGAAGGCGCGATAGGCTTTCCCCTTGTCAAGAATAGCTACTACTCAAGCAAACACTCAAAATAGAGCATACTTGGCAAGCCAACCAAACACTCGGTGAATGAACTGGCCTCGCACCACAAAATCTTTGGAATACAAAAGAGCGATCTTGAGCAATCCAAGACCGCTCAAATTTAAGCGTCAGTCAAATTAAATGCGGATTGATCCACCATCGTATAACGGCACCGTCATCGAGAAGTTTTCACCGTAAGTCAGCTTTTGCTCTTCCAAAATACCGATGGCAATCTCTTCACCCATCCGCAGCGATTCGATGTAGTCGCTGAAGTAGTGAACGCCTGCCCAGTTCCGGCCGATTGAGATGTTGGAGGCAAGCTTGTTTAGCTCACCTTCGACCGTCATGGTGCCGCCCACAGAAGGTTTTGTAATCAGTCTAACCCCATTTCGGGTCGGTTCAAATGCAGGTTCAGCATCGTTACCAGTAAAATTGATTGGGTATTTGTGATCAAAAAATGCCTTCAAAATCGTGACGCAGGCGCCAGCCACAGTTGCGTGCCCGGCCGCATACGAAGGGTGTACGGGTGACCCCTCACAAAAAGCCATGGGTAGCAAATAGTTGTTTGTCAGATGCGGATCGGCTCCATTTTTCTGAGCTACCCAGTTCAAAATTGGTTGAAGAGGGGCAACCATATCCTGCAATTCTGGCGTATCATACATTGGTTGGATAACGTCGTTTTTGGCTAACCGAGCAGCCAACACTTCCGGCCGCAGACGTCGGTGCACATTAAACTTCTGATAACGGGCAGCTTTAAGCGCCCGGGTCGCAACCTCAGTCACCAAAGACAAAATGTGCGGCCCACCAAAATGAGCAAATCCCTGCTGATGATCAATATGGTCACCACGCTGGAACGGAATACCGGGATCAAAAGGTATTCCCTCACCCAGCATAATCAAGCAGGCATTTAGGTACGCTTCATAGAGCGCATCGTAGTGTACATACGTTGCCAGATCTCGCGGAGTCGTGATGAAGCGATAAGCAGGGCTATCTTCAAGGCTTTCCAAGCCGCGCAAATCAGCACCGTTTTGTACATCGTACCATTCCTTCCAATCGGTCATGTAGTCAACGCACGGTGTCGCAAAACGGACTCGCTGATCAATGCGGATAGCGCCATAGCCAATGAACCCATCACCGTTATCGTTCACATCTCTTCTGCCATTCAAAGCATTATTCCCTACAAGCAGGAATTGTGAGATGTAAGGACCAATGTCATCACCCGGAGTAATACCTCTAAACACAGTCTGGCCATCAAAAGGACCGCGTCTCCGGCTGATTTCAGCGGGGGTCAATTCACAACAGTCGGCCGATTTGAACCAATCTAATTGGTTAAGTGCTGAAATGACTTCTTGTACCGATAGAGAAAACTCATTACCTTCTGAATCAGTAAATGTTTGGCAATCGATTTCACCTTGCCCATTCACA
>JBCCSO010000918.1:0-2202 GCA_039199965.1 Chloroflexota bacterium
GTTAAATTTGGCGACGAAGAGAAACGGTAGTTCCGACCCCGTCCACCCCTACCCGAATATTCACAATAAGCCAAAAGTTTTGGTACTGCATGCCAACGGCTCAAACCGTGATCGGGATGCGGCTTTGGCGTGTGAGATGGCGGGTGGTGCACCAGAGATTGTGCACATTAATCAGCTTGTGGCTGGTGAGAAAAATCTGCTCGACTATAGCATGTTGGTCGTCCCTGGTGGCTTCTCTTATGGGGATGATCTTGGTGCAGGGGTCGTATGGTCGGCCGACTTGCGCTACTTGCTGGGGCAATCGCTGGCCGACTTTGTCAGTTCAGAACGGCCGATCTTGGGCATCTGCAACGGATTCCAAGTGATTGTGAAGTCTGGTTTACTCGAAGACGTGTTTGTGGGCAAAGGTGAAGAAGCGGCCGGGCGCGGCTACTCGCTGACCTACAACGCACAGGATCATTTTGAGTGCCGCTGGGTCACGCTGGATCCGGTCAAAAACAGCAAAAGTGTATTTACGCAAAACATGTCTGAGCCGATTTTCTGCCCAGTGGCGCATGGTGAGGGTCGGTTTGAAACGATTGGTCGAGACACGGCTGAGTTATTTGCAGCCGGCCGTGTGGCTTTAACGTATGCAGGCGGTGGATATCCAGCCAATCCAAACGGCTCTGTAGCGGATATTGCGGGCATCTGCAACGCAAAAGGAAATGTGATGGGACTGATGCCGCATCCTGAAAATCATGTGTTTCCATGGCAGCATCCAAGATTCCATCGCGGTGACGGTGGGCAATCGGGGTTGGTGTTGTTTGAGAATGGGATCCGGTACGCGGCTGGTTAGCCTGTTGAATAGATCCTAAGGCTCCACAAGGAAGCCCGATAAATCAGGCTAGGTTTGAAGCAGACTGTTTAGCAGAAATTCTGTATAGATTATGCTCCAAGTATTCGAAATTACTCAAAAGGGACTAACGAATAGCGATTCCCTTTCTGAAATTGAGTGGCTAATTTTTGTCATCGATTATTTTGAATCGGTATCAACTTTTCAGGGCTGGGACCATTTTTTTTCGTACAACATGGATTGGTATCCAAAAGTTTTAGAGCTTCTGGAGTTGGCAGATGATAAGGCATCCCTTTCAGTTTTACATAATTACGAAGAACATTTCAAAAAACTAGGAGTAGATTTTACCTCTGAGGCGATTGATAACTTTCTAACCAATCCACCTGCAGGTTACCTAGAAAGTTGTCCAGATTGGCGAGATGAATTTGTTAACTTACACAATCAGCGATGGAAACTGATTACTGAATATTTCAAAAGTAAAGGTGTTGAAATTGAGGCTGAATACTACGACGATTAAACCGAAATCAACTGTCATTCATTGGTGCAGGCTAGACACTACAGGCTCAGAAAGCGCTTTGCTCAAGCAGACCGCTAATGGATGGAATTTATCAGGCCTTGCGGTTTTTCTTGATGAAGAAGAAAGTTGTGGACTGCGTTACGAAATCGAGTGTAATCAAGACTGGCAAACTCAAACAGTCAAAGTTTTCGGGCACATCGGCACCGCCTCATGTGACATCTTGATTGAATCAAAAAATGGCTCTTGGATACTCAACGGTGTACCCTGCCCAGAAGTTGCAGGATGTGTGGACATCGATTTAGGCTTTAGTCCATCCACTAATTTATTGCCGATCAGGCGGCTAGCGATTGACGTTGGGCAAAGAGAATCGGTCAAGGCCGCTTGGCTCAAGTTTCCAGACATGACGCTAACTCTTTTAGAACAAAGTTATGCTCGCAAAAGTGAGACCCACTATGTTTATGAATCAAGGGGCGGTGCATTTACGGCCGATCTTGAGGTTAATCATGATGGTTTTGTCACGCTTTACCCCAATCTTTGGGAAGAAGTCGCACCTAAGTGATTGAAGTAAAAGACACTCTTTGCTTGAACAGGTGAAAAGTGTCACCCGCTCAAACAAAATGCGGATGGTTTAAATGAAAGATATCTCAAATCTGATTCAACCTAGCATAGATAAAAGTGAAATAATGGGAGCGGCCGTGGCTATTTTGCAAGATGGTCAAATTGTCTATACGGGCGGTTTTGGTCAAACAACCATTGCAGGCCACGGCATCCCGATTACCGACAAAACACTTTTTGTGTATGGCTCAATTGCTAAGAATGTCTGCGCGGCACTCATCATGCGTTTGGTTGAGCA
>JBCCSO010000919.1:0-2193 GCA_039199965.1 Chloroflexota bacterium
AGCCAATGCTCTTGGTCCCCACAATTCCGGGCAGCATTGTCATGCCATCCCCTTCCGGATTGCCAAAGCCATGATCAATAAACCACGTAGGGCCAAAGTGGAATTGCAGCTCAGGGGCCGAGGCATCTGGATCAATTTTCAGGAAGCCACCCGCCTCACCGATATTCGAAGTCAGCATACCCTTGCCTTCTTCAGTCAGTTTGGCAACTTGCTCTTCTGTTTCAGCATGGGCCAAGGTTACTGGCTTGGTCACATGGTAAGCCACAGGGGCCATGCAGTGATCCTGAAGGTTTTCGCCAACACCGGGCAAATCCATAACCACATCAATGCCATGTTCAGACAGCTGCTCTTTATCCCCGATGCCTGACAGAAGTAACAGCTGTGGTGAGTTGATGGCCCCGGCCGACACAACAACTTCTTTGCTGACTTCGGCCGTGTGCGTCTCGCCATCTTTCACGTAAGTCACACTCACACAGCGATCCCCATCAAAATTGAGCTTGGTAACCTGAGCTTGTGGAATTGCGGTCAAATTTTCACGACCCAAAGCAGGGTGCAGATACCCGACGGCCGCACTACAGCGCATACCGTTTTTCTGCGTCACCTGATACAGGCCAAACCCAACTTGGTCATGGTTGAAGTCACCGGTCAGTGGGTACCCCTGCTCTTTTGCGGCATCGACCATCGCCACAGATAAAGGATTGGGATCACGCAAGTCAGCCACGTTAATCGGACCACCAACCGCATGATCATCTGACTCACCCCGTTCTTGGTTCATCGCTTTTTTGAAATATGGCAACACATCTTCATACGACCAGCCCTCGTTCCCCATTTCAGCCCAGCCATCATAGTCGGCCGGGGCACCGCGCTGATAAATCATCGCATTGATAGAACTGGTGCCACCAAAGACCCGGCCGCGCGGCATAAATTCTTTCCGGCCGTTTAAACCCGACTGCTCTGTCGTTTCATAGGCCCAATCAAACGGGGTTTTGAACAGATTAGGAAACGCGGCTGGAATGTGAATTCCCTGTTCCTCATCAGGACCACCTGCTTCTAGTAGCAATACTTTGTTATCAGGATTTTCAGATAGACGAGAAACAACAGCGCATCCGGCCGAACCAGCTCCAATGACAATATAGTCGTATGACATTTGATCCTCCTTCCATTCAGGATAGTAGTGGGTTCCTCTTCACCACCAAAACTTCGGGATAGTCAGCAAGCATAAGCACCCCAAGGGGTCAATTTGAGTTTTTGGTGTTGTAGTCAGTGTAGAGAGGAACGATGTCGCGGAGATTGTAAGAGAAACGCTCCCTTTCGCAAGCTTAAGAAGACCTGATTTCAAAATTGCTAATCTTTCAGTCAAAGTTTCAGCAAAGGCACAATTACAACTTTCCCATTTCAGCAGCGTAAAAGCGGTTTAATCTATGCATCAACTCAGGAGACCCCTATGAATTTAGATTCTGGCAACGTTCAAATATCCTGCAGGCCTATTTTAGGCTGCATTGTGCTGATTTTCTTTTGCGGTATGTTCAGCATTTTAACTCTTCCGCTGGGCTTTGGTGCATCTGTATTTGCCGGAGAATTTGGTCAGATGGGGGCAATCAGAAACGATATTGCAGACAAAGTTGAAGCCAACCCACAAATAATAGATGCATTTGGAACGCCAATGGAAATTAGGATGCTTGGATCAAACACTTCATTCAGTCTTGAAGGCAATGTTCGCTCAGGCAGTTATGAAGCACCCATTGGTGGTCCGCTTGGCTCAGGGACAATTTTTGCAGAATACGAAAAAGTAGGCGAAGAGATTAGCTATTCAGAATTGATCGTTGTGACATCTGATGAGCGGGTAATCGATATTTTGAGTAACTAGAGCCCCATTCTAGCTAGTTAGAGCGCATTACAATAAATCCGGCCGGTGTTTCTTCAAAACCGGCCGCTTTTAAATCAGATCGAACCCCTTCAGCTTTAACCGGGAACAGGCAGGACAAGCTTTTCGCCCGCTCGTGCCCAGCAGATTTGGCAAAATCGAGGCAGGCCTCAACATCTCCCCCGTACAAACCGATATGCTGCGACACATCAGGCATAAAACGCGCCCCGAACGCAATCACAGAGTTTGTATCAGCGTCTGCAAAAACCCGGCCGTTATCCACCAAATAGCCGCACAGCTCTGGCGTAATCTTATAGAACGTCCGGTTC
>JBCCSO010000920.1:0-2193 GCA_039199965.1 Chloroflexota bacterium
ATCACTTCTGCGTTAGCATCATGCGCTCCTTTGCTAGCTCCCTCCATCGTGCCCATGTAGCCACCTGTTTGAACCGCAAAGCCTGCTTCACCCAGCAATCGGCCAACGGTTTCAGCCAGCACGTAATCGGCCGAACCCGGCTTAGGGCTTGCACTACCAAAAACAGAAATGACTTTCATACTTCCTTCTAAATGTCGAGACGTGGCAGGTTTTTTAACCTGTCATGTCTGTAAAATATTTTCAAGACCCATCACAAATTCTCGTTTACCACCGTGAGACGGATGCCTGATCTTTAGGTGCTCAACTCCCATGCGGTTTAGGCAGTCATCTGCCCGATTTCCGACAGCAACCACAGTTTGGACAGTGGGATATAAGTTTAACAGTTTGCGCAAAAATATGGCTCCTAATGACAGCTCGCTAACTTTTGGCGGCCGGTTGGTCTGAACATTGTTTGGCTTGTGCGGATGGAAAGGGAAAGCGTTCCAAATGAGAGGTAAATTCTGGGGGAATTGTGAGAGCACATTCCAAACAATCGTGGCAGACGCTTCGCTCATGGGTAAGTAACCCTCTGAAATTTTGTAACCTGATTTGACTCCGAACAGCCCGGCTGCGCCTTCAGCCAGTATCCGCTCACTGGTAAACGGCACCCCTGTTAGGCCACATCCCCTGTAGCCCGGTGCTTCGCCAACAAGCACGACTTTGGGCTTTTTGGCCGCCATCTCCTTAAGGTAAAGGCTTAAATTAGCCTGCCGCATTTTGACAACGGCAGATCGGCCGCGCCACGGATTGACACAATCGGCCGGAGGTTTGGTTCTGCGAAGCTGGAGAATAAATCGATCAATTGGCATAAAAAAAGATGGCTAGAAAATTTCCAGCCATCTTTTGTATCAAATTTGTCTGATTGTGTCAGTGTTACTTTTTGAGAAAGCCGCCGATCATGCCACCTAGACCGCCAGTGTCTCCGCCTTCACCACCGAGGAATGAGTCAACCATTCCCTGCATGTTTTCTGGCAACTGATCTTTCACATGCTCAAGTACCATGTTGACCACATTTTGAGCCATTTCCTCTGATAACCCGGTCTTTTCTACAATTTGTGCAACTAATGCGTCCATTTTACTCTCCAATGTTTGTGTCTAGGGCTGTTTTTCAGCCTATGTTATTGAAATGGGAATTAGATCTTTTTTATGATCCACCTCTCATTACGCATGTGCCCCTCTTCCGTTGCAGATTTTAGAATGATTATGGACGGTTTTCCAGTGAAACTTAATATTCTGACACAAAGAAAAACCCCCCGAATGTTGGGTGCATCCGGGGGGTAAGCCAAAGGGAGGAAAAAGGAGGAAAATCGCCAAAGCTAATCGTAGGTTAGCCAGGGTACATTAACCCTTGTACATGGGATTGGACCAAAAGGATATTCCTTACGGCCGCTCATCTAACGTTAGTTCAAGATCAACCTCAGCCCCATCGCGCAGTACAGTTACAGTAATGCTGTCACCGGGCGATGTATTGAGATAGAGATAGCTGATCATATCTTCGAATGTTTTGATTGAATTGCCATTGATGGCAACGATCAAGTCACCGGCCGTGGGATCATCTAGCGTTGCGGCTTGGAATCCAGCGCGTGCGGCCGGTCCATTCTCAACCAAGCTAGTGACGTAAGCACCAGTGGTTCGATCAAGCCCAAACTGCTGAGCCGCTTCTAGGCCGAAGTCAGACTGAACAGATACACCAACAAATGGGTAGGTGAAGCTTCCATTTTCGATGAGCGATGGAATCATGCGCTCAACGATATCAATTGGAATTGAAAAGCCCACACCTGAATTGGCTCCAGTCTGGCTAAAGATACGGGCGTTGATGCCAACAACTTCACCTGCCAAATTCAGAAGAGGTCCACCTGAATTACCGGGATTAATGGGGGCATCAATCTGGATCGCATCTGGCAACTGGTAGCTGCCTCCGTTGGGCAATTGACGGTCTGACGGCAAGCCCCGGCCGACGGCGCTCACAATCCCCAAAGACATAGAGCTTGCTTGACCAAACGGGTTGCCAATAGCGACAACGAATTCACCAACCTCAAGTGCAGATGAGTTACCTAAACGGAGTGGTACAATTCCTTCTGGAAATGTATTTACTTTAATAACGGCGACGTCTGCATCTTCATCGGTACCGATGACGGCCGCTTTTGTGCGCAT
>JBCCSO010000921.1:0-2188 GCA_039199965.1 Chloroflexota bacterium
CTATTTGCCAAAATGGCAGAGATGAAAAAGACGACATGACCAATCAAGAAAATAAGCAGCTTGTCTGGAGTTATTGGCAAAAGGCCAACAGTGGGCTTTCGGCGGCCGATTTAAGGGAATATTTTACAGATAAAGTTGTTTGGCACGGCTTTGAGCCGCTGCGTCATTTAAGTGGAGCGGCCGAAATCTGGTCTGAGTTCTGGCAACCACTCCAGCATGCCATCCCTGATTTAACCCGACGGCCGTATCATTTTATTGGCGGTGAGTATGCTGATGATCGCTTCAGCACGGCCGGAGAGTGGGTGTGCGGCACCGGCGATTTTGTGGGTACGTTTGCCAATGACTGGGCTTTGGGTGACATCGTCATTCCCGCATCTGGTAACACCGTGCATTTCCGCTTTGGCGAGTTCTGCAAGATCGAAGAAGGCAAAATTGCACAGATCCGCATCATTATTGACCTGCCTGATTTGCTGCGTCAGAGTGGCATCGTGCTCTTTCCATCCAGCTACGGCCGGGATATCTGGATTCCGGGGCCACTAGAAGAAGATGGGGTCTGCCTTGATGAGCAAGACCCGGCCGAAACCCAGCAAACCTTTGATCTTGTCACCGAAATGATCTTTGGTGGCCTCAACAAATACGATGGCAAAAGCCAAGAGAGCCAAGGTTTGGAAACCTACTGGCACCAGCATATGGTGTGGCACGGACCAGTTGGCATCGGGTCAGCTTATGGGATGGATGAGTTCAAGAAAAATGCTCAAGGCCCCATCGTCAACGCGTTTCCAGACCGGCGTGGGGTTGGCCATCAGGCCAGAATTGCGGACGGAAAGTTTGCCGCCTCAACCGGCTGGCCCAGTTTGGGTGGTACCCATCAGCGGAAGTTTATGGACTGGGAACCAACCGGTGAGCGAATTGGTTGGAACATCATGGATTTTTGGAAGCGGGATGGGGATAAGCTGCTAGAAAACTGGGTGATTATTGATCTAATTGGGGCAGCCAAGGCGTCAAAAGTCGACTTGCTCAAACCACTCCGCTCAAAATCAAGATAGTGCGTGTGTCAATTCAAACATGATGGCTAAAATTGCCAAAGGCAACATCATGATTGAAGAATACAAAATCCTAATCGTTGAGGATAAGAAGCAAGCGATTGAAATGCTTCGTGTCCACTTAGAGGGTGAGCCATTTCAAATCAGCGTCGCGTATGATGGATTGGCTGGAGAAACACAATTTAAGCGGGTTGCACCTCATCTTGTCATATTGGACATTAGCCTACCCAAATTAAACGGGCTAGATCTGTGCAGAAAAATTCGACGAGAGTCAAACGTTCCCATTTTGATGGTAACCGCAAAAACTCAAGACGTGGACAAGGCGATCGCACTTGGCTTGGGAGCAGATGACTATTTGGCAAAGCCCTACAGTCCGATTGAACTGTTAGCCCGAATAAAGGCATTACTACGTCGGGCATATGAGTATCAAGAAGCGGAAACAACGGCCGCTGCTCTAGGTGGCCCCCGCCTGTTGTTAAACCCCGCCAACCATCGTGTTACCCTAGATGATCAAGAAATATCGCTATCACCAATCGAATATGAAGTTCTGTATGTTCTTATCTCAAATCCGGGATGGGTGTTTACCCGCAGCCATCTGCTTGAAAAAGTGTGGGGGTATAACACTGATAATGGAGAGGAAACGGTAACGGTGCATGTGAGTAACTTAAGACAAAAGTTGGGAAAAGACGGAAGCGAACTCATTCGAACTGTACGAGCAGTGGGTTATTTGTATGAGGAGAATCGATGACAAAACGACTCATCGTTTGGTTTGTACTCCTCATTCTGATTACGGTTTTTTCGCTTAGCTGGGCGATTAATCGGTCAGCCGGATCTACATTTCAGGCTTTTCGCAATACGCATACCCAAGCGCATTTGACAGACTTACCCCATTTGCTGGGTCACTACTACAGCCTTCACGGTAGCTGGAAAGGAGTTGAAGCGGATATCGAGCAGCTAAGCGGGGTGTTGAGCATGCGCGCAGTATTGGTTGACATCGACTCAAATGTGATTGCAACCACCGGCATTGAGCCCATCGGTTCCAAACTAGCCGCATTAGACTGGGCAGAAGAAATTATTCCGATCATGGACCCTGCGCTGAATGTGCCGGTCGGCTCATTACTGCTCAGCCGCAGTCAGGCGCTAAA
>JBCCSO010000922.1:0-2188 GCA_039199965.1 Chloroflexota bacterium
GCTCTCCATCGTTCAGCAGCATTTGGCAAAAACGCATGTAGTCAGCGGCCGTTGAAAACAACCCGTGGCCACCGCGCACAAACGTCTGAGGCCTATCAACCGGATACGTGCCGGACACATCGATTCGATTGTTAAAGCCATCCTGCCATGCTTCAAAAAAAGTGGTCATCGTGTTCCCATCGCCTACAATATCTGGCAGACCGTACATGGCGGCCAAACGATGGCGTTTTTCCTCAGCCACTCCAAATGCAGTGTCTACCATCCCCAAGGGACCCAGCAAATGCTCTTGCAGGTATTCACCAAAGTGCTGGCCGGAAATCACCTCAACCAAACGAGCCACCACATCAATCGCAACGCTGTAGTGCCAAATAGTTCCCGGCTGGAAGGCTAATGGGAGCTGAGCGATCTGGTCAATCGCTTCCTCCAGTGTTTGGGTAGGGTCAGCCATCACCCGGCTATTCCGATAAAGCTCAGAGGCCCGGGTGTCTTCCAGAAAACCGTAGGTTAAACCGGACGTATGGGTCAATAGATGGGTAATGGTGATAGGCTCGTTCAGATCGGCCGTTTTTAGCTCTCCATCTTCTAAACTTTCAAAGACCTTGGTGTGAGCAAAGGCTGGAATAAATTTCGCAACGGGGTCGCTGAGCAAAAATTTCCCCTGCTCATAGAGCATCATCAGCGCCACGGCCGCAATCGGTTTTGTCATGGAGTAAATGCGGAAAATGGTGTCGGCCGCCATAGGCTTGCCAGCCTCTTTGTCCATATGCCCCATCTGTTCAAAGTGAACGATTTCTCCCTTACGGGCCACCATTGTGCTCATACCGCGCAGCATGCCGTTGTCAATATAGGGCTGCAAGCCCGGCCGGATACGTGCGAGTCGCTCGCTACTCATCCCCACAGATTCTGGTGAACTTATTCCCATTTCCTACTCCTTTTGATTGCCCTTTCAAACTCTGCTCAGATTAAAATCAATTGTTTTAAATGCGAGGACACCCTTCGACAAGCTCAGGGTTCCGCCATTAAAAGGGAGGCTGAGCCTGTCGAAGCCGGGATCGCATAAAGTAAGAGCTACAATTTTGATCTTGAACCTAATTTAGTCTAGGCCAGCCATCAATTGATGCGTCAACTCTACCGCCGAAATCTCTTTACAGCCAGTCGCGTTTTGCCCACACCACAGTGGCGAGAAGTCACCAGAATTTTGAGCTTCGGCCGCCGCCCGCAAAGGGGCCAGTGCGCTAGATGCCAGCGGATAAGGAGGTGTATCAGGATGCATCGGCCCCAGTTCAGAAATGAGACGATTGACCATACCGCGCGCCGCCCCACCAGAGAACAGCGTCGTCAAAACGGTGTGTCTGACCCTGTCACTTTTTAGAGCAGCTCGATGAACCGTACTGGTTTTGGCTTCGTGGCACAGCATGTAGGCGGTGCCGATCTGCGCGGCCGACGCACCCAAATCGAGAGCCGCTCGTACCCCAGCAGCATCTGCGATCCCCCCGGCCGCAATCACGGGCAAATCAACTTTTTGTACGATTTGGGGGACAAGGGCAAACGTCCCAAGCTGCGTCGTCACATCTTTCGACAAAAACATGCCCCGGTGTCCCCCAGCTTCCACCCCCTGCGCAATGATGGCGTCCGCCCCGTTTGCTTGTAGCCACTCTGCTTCAGCTACAGTTGTCGCTGTAGATAGCACCATCGCCCCCATATTTTTGACGCGGTCGAGCAATTTTTTTTCAGGCAGCCCATAGTGATAACTGACTACACGAATTTCAAAGCTATCTAAAACATCCGTGATGGCGTGGCTAAACGGCTGACGAGATGCTTTCTGGGGAATGTCGGCCGGATCAATCTCAAACGCTTCGTAATAGGGTTCAAGCAGCTTGCGCCATTTAGCTTCAACCTCTGAGTCAGGTTCAGGCGGTGTGTGGCAGAAAAAGTTGAGGTTAATCGGCCGGTCTGTTTGGGACCGGATATGCTTAAGCTCAGCCTCTAGCTGTTCGGCCGACAGCATGCCGCACGGGAGGGAGCCCAGCCCACCGGCCGATGAGACGGCGAGAGCTAATTCGCTGTCCTGCACACCCGCCATTGGTGCTTGAATAATGAGAGACTTTGTTTGAAGTGCTTCTTGGATTATCATCTTTAAGGTTATCTTAAATAGTTTTGATGCAGTATAATGTTCTCAGAAAGGAAC
>JBCCSO010000923.1:0-2185 GCA_039199965.1 Chloroflexota bacterium
CGGCCGCCGCTTCTTGTACGGCCGCTTGTGCCGCTTTGCTGAGCGTGGCTCGCCCCAAATTGGTGTGTATGACCACGCCTGTTGCGTTAATCACCCCGTGTAGCGAGGGGGCCATCGACCCAGCTAATGATTTTTCCGCTAAGTTCAAAATTGATGCAGCGGTAGGTGGCGCTCCGTTGGCTTCCCCTGCCAGAATGACTTGGCGGGTTTGATCAACCGCTTGGCGGACATGAGCGGTGACCATGTCAGAACCGTACTGTTGAATCAGGGCGGCACCATCGGCCGATTCGAGCAGGCTGCTAATTGCTGGAATTTGACGTAAATACTCTTTCATCTTGACTGAATTATAGCAACATATCGAATCAAGATGAGTCGTCTTTTGTCAAAACTCTGATTCAGGAGCAGTTTTTATGCAATGATGAACTCTGGCTTATTGTTTTTGATAGATGCTGAAATCGCCCAGCTTTGCCCCATTTTGGGAATGAGAACGGTAAACGTTGATCCTTTGTTGCTTTGGCTTTTGACTTCAATTCGGCCGTTTAAACTCTCAGTCAGTCGTTTGGTAATGGCTAATCCCAGACCACTCCCTTCATAAATTCGAGAATAGGAATTGTCCCCTTGTCTGAATGCGTCGAAAATGTGTGGTAGTAAATCTTGATTAATACCTATCCCATCGTCTTTTACATCAAAACGATACTGACCATCGGCCGTTTCTTTGAACGATATAGAAACTTCACCACTTTGAGTATATTTCAGCGCATTACTCAATAAATTGAGCAAAATCTGCTTAAGCTTTTGCCTATCAGTTGACATTAAAACCTTGTCGTCAAATCCATATACCTTTAACTTGTTCCCGTTTTTGAGCGCCATCGGGTGCAGCGTTGCTTGAAGATCATATTGAAGCTCATACAGCGAAAAATGATCTTGATGGATCATCATCTGATCAGCTTCAATCTTTGATAAATCCAAAATATCATTGATTAGAGTCAGCAAGTTTCTGCCTGACTCATGAATTCTGGCGATATCGCTGGCTGTTTCGTCATCGAGATTATTATCATCCTCATGAATTTCGAGTAATCCCTCACTGTAACCAATGATAGCGTTTAAAGGTGTCCTGAGTTCGTGGCTCATGTTGGCTAAGAATTCACTTTTTAAGCGGTTAGACTCTTCTGCTTTCTTCTTTGCCAATGAAAGATCGTTGTTAGTTGCAATGGTATTTTTGACAACGTATCTCAGAATGACAAAGGTCAACATGTAGATCGCGCCCGCGATGAGTCCTTTTTGCCATGGGGCAAACATATCTTCCGAGTCGGCGTAAAAGTGGGTTGACTCCAAATAAACCAAGACACATATCCACGCAATAGTCAACATGGAGTACACAAGCAGAGCGCGGTTATAAAGCAGAATCCCCACCAAAAACATGATTGGGTAGATGGTCGGGTAGGCGATATCTACAAGACCAAAGTTATTCGTAACTCCCGCAACAATTCCAAGATAGGCTGAACCCGTTACAAGGCTGACCCCAAGTTTTATTTTACCTCTTCCCATGAGCCAAAAGGCAAACGTGCAAATGAGGACAACAGACCCGGTCGTTGTCATGTGCAGCCACTGACGCTGCATTGCAAAGAAGATCGCAAAATAAATACTGACTAAACAACCCAAGACAATGACGAAAAATCCGATCCTAACCATCAGGGGTGAGGTATCTTCATTCTGAAAATTTGATAGGTAGGATTCCAGTAATCTTCCTTTTTGCTTGTAAGTGTTTAAGATGTTCATAGTTGACCACGGCCCAAAAATTAAATTGACTGGAACAATTTTTTCCACCTTGGCGGAGTTGTTGGCAATGATCAGGGTGTGAAAGTTTTGAGAAACGGTTTCGGATGTTACAACGTTATGCTTTCCTGTAGGTTTTTTCCAAATAGTAATAGTAAGAGATTGGTACTGGATGTGTTTAGGTTAACAATGGTGTGGATTACTGATGAGCTTCACATTATTCGGCCGCGAGTTCAAGATCTTCCTCATCTTCTTCAAACTGTAGGTTTCTTCTCGCGTGGAGTCGAACTAGGATGACAAACTCAAATAGGAGGATGACAAAGCCGATGAGCAAAAATAGAGCAACGCTGAGCGCACGGTTCATATGGAACATTAGCCCGAGTGCGACCCATCCTCCTAACTCTAAAGA
>JBCCSO010000924.1:0-2162 GCA_039199965.1 Chloroflexota bacterium
ATCTCACCCCACTGGGCCATAAGCAGGTAGTGGCCCAACGAACCGGCCGCAGAAGCGCGTACGGCCGTTGACTGGTCATCTCTCATCAGCTTAACGATGGGATTTACAAGCCAAACCTTGTCGGTGTCCCAGAGCATATCTAGCGCGGCCAAACGCACATTTTCGCTTTTATCTGTCAACAGGTCGGCCGCGATTGGGCTGAAGTCAACTTGATAGTTGTTTTCCGCAATATCAGCCATGCTCCGCGCAATCATTTCACGACGACGGTCACCAATGGTGGACCAAACTTTCTTCAGTTCTGCCGCATATTCGGCCGGGAGGTCTGACAAGTAGTAATAGCTTGAAACCGACAAATCGACTTCAGCGTTTTTTAAATTGCTGAGGAGTTCAGCATAGTTGGGCGCTTTTGCGTCCTCGATATCATTAAAATCTTCGAATTCGTCATCAAAGTCCATTTTTACCTCGACGATATTTAGTAATCTTGAATTGTAATTGTTCAGCAGGTTTCTTACCGCCAGTGAGCTAAAGCTCATCGGCTATCAACAACGGCCTTCGGCCTTAAGCAGCCCACAGGGCGTCGTTTTGAGCCGCGATCTTTAGATCGTCGGCAATTTGTGTCAGATCTCGCGTAAAACAAAAATTCACAGTTGCCCTAACTATTTCAGGACAGCTGTGAATTGTATTCCATTTCTGAAATTTGAATCTACTTTCTGTTGCTTCTCTAGAAGTCGAGCAAATCAGATGTTGACTTAAGACAGCTGGATTGGATTGACGATATCTTGGTAAATTAAGATGACCATCAGTCCTAGGAGAAGCATCATGCCGATTGCGTGTACCATCCCCTCACGTTCTGGTTCCACCCGTCGGCCGCGGATCGCCTCAACCAAGACAAACAAAATCCGGCCGCCGTCTAGCGCTGGCAGTGGCAGTAAATTTGTGACACCTAGTGCCAAGCTAATTGCGCCAACAACCCACAAAATATCCTGCAGCCGATTTTCTTCAAACGACGTTTTGGCCGCATCACCCGCAATTTGGCTAATGCCAACCACGCTCACCATTCGGGCTTCACCCGGATTGACCTGATCACGAATCAGGCGCACCGGCAAGCTGAGCATTTCATAGGTAAATGCAAATGTGGTGCCAGTAGCCGTGCCAATCGCGGGGAGGATACCCATTCGAGTCATCTCGTCTGTTTCAACCTGCCCCATCTGGATACCCAACTTGCCCTCACCCTCTGGGGTATCTTGCGGCAAACGGGGTACAGCTACAATAGTTTGCTGGCTTCCATCCCGTTCAACTAAAAGCGATATTTCACTTCCGGCCAACGCATTAATTTCGGTGGTTAGAATACCAAATCCGTCGATCGGTTTGTCGTTAACTTCAAGCAGAATATCACCTTCCATCAGGCCCGCTACAGCAGCGGGTGATTCCGGAACAACTTGGCTGACTGACACCTGCATGATAGCGCGCGGGAGGGCGAACAGAATGGCAAAAACGATGATGGCAAAGATGAAGTTGAAGATACTGCCAGCCGCTAATGTCCACAAGCGAGCCCGCTTAGAACTCGCTGCAAGACCACCCTCGACCGTTGGATCATCTTCACCGGCCGGACGGACAAAGCCGCCAACAGGTATCCAGCCGATCACATATTCTGTGCCGTTCCGCTCAAAAAGTTTGGCCGCTACTGGCGGGAAGCCAATACCGAACTGCAAAACTTTGATGCCACTCATCTTAGCAGCGATAAAGTGACCTAATTCGTGAATAATAACAATCGGGGTTAGAACCAAAATAAACCCGCCGATTGCCCAAAATACATTGCTCATATGATTTCTATTTTTCTGAGAGATGATGCAGGCATACATCCGTATATTTCGCTGTCAAACGTGACTAATTTGACTATTTGATTATACGGTTTCTTTCTTGTAGCGTGCCTTTCTCTAATTGGGAGCTTATAGGAGTTTAGGGTCAATGAGCAATTGCTAACGTTACGTTTATTTGATTAATTGTCCCAGCCAATTAGTGCTTGGGCAGCCTGTGTATGTGCAATATGAAATGCAGGCCATGCCTCCCACGAACTGTTGCTTGTGTAATCATTCTTTCTCGCTTCAAGCTCATTTTGTAGCACATCCGGGCTCGAGCTTTCAATGCAAACCTCGTACCCA
>JBCCSO010000925.1:0-2160 GCA_039199965.1 Chloroflexota bacterium
AAATTCTTGAGCTTTGAAGACATCGACTGGAAGCGAACCACGGCATACAGCATGGGGCATGTGGGGCAAATTTATCTGAACATGCGCGGACGGGAACCGCACGGTATCGTGACTGAGTACGACTACGAAGAGAAGCGACAAGAAATTGTTGATGTACTTCATCAGCTCAAGGATAAAGACGGCCGTAAACTGGTCACAAAAATCATCTTGCGAGAAGACACCTACAGCGGTGAATTCATGGAAGATGGCCCGGACATTCACGTGGTGATTGACGACTACAATATGATTGCATTCCCACTGTTTGCAACAGATGGCAAAATTGTCACCAATCAGATTCGGGGTGATACAGGCTGTCATCGTAGCGAAGGTATCCTGATTGCTCAAGGTCCCAAAGTGTCATCTGGTGATATTCAACCTGAAGCTAGCATTTTAGATATTGCCCCCACAGTATTTGCACTACTTGGTGAACCTGTGCCTGATCATATGGACGGCCGAGTATTGGCTGAAATGTTTGCTGAACAGCCTGAGGTTTCCTATAAAAGTCTTGATGACCTTGACTTAGGTGATGACCACAACTTAAGTGAAGATGATGAAAAAGAGGTAGAAGAGCGCTTGCGTTCTCTGGGGTATTTGTAAGCCGCAGTTCCTTTTGACAAGATCAAAAACCAACCAGCCACATCTTATTTGAATTTATGTCTCAACCGTTTAGTCAACAACGTTATGATGAAGTCTGGGATGAAGTTGCTGAAATGATTCAGCAAACATCAGACGCGCCGCAGCAGATTCCCTACATGAAGGATCACAAGTACCGCTTTTTTGAGCTGTTCGAGCACATGGCTATGTATTTAGACGGTATCGAAAAGCCGCGTGTTTTGGAGTTTGGTACATCTAGCTACACGATCTTTATTAAAAAGCTTTTCCCCAATGTTGAGCTGTTTACCGCTGACCGGCCGATTGAGTTTCACGGCTATCCGCCTGAATTTGCCCTTGAAAGGGCAGGATCGGCCGGACACTATCAAGTTAACCACAATACGACGTCAATTGGCCCAGATTATGGGGAACCACCCATTGGCCAATTTGACTATGTGCTCTTCTGCGAGATTTTTGAACACTTGGTCACCCATCCGGTTGAGCTTTTAGAAGAATTGGTTTCACTGCTTAAACCAGATGGACTACTCTACTTAACAACGCCCAACTTTTTTTCATTGGGCAACCTGCTCAAAATGGAGCGGCGCGAGCATCCGGGACAGCTTTACAGGCGGCGGGGTGAAGACGAGCAAGCTGCCTCTATGCATGTTCGCGAGTACACGATGGGCGAGTTGGTTCAATTCTCTGAGGATGCGGGCGGTAAAGTGATTCGAGCGATCTATTCAGGTGCTTTCAACAACGAGCACGAAGATGAGAAGCTGCGCAATACTCCTGAGTTCTATTCTAATTTGGTCATCTTGGTTGCTCCCAAAGAGACGCAGCGAGAGCCTGACACGATTATGAGCTACACACGTCACGGGAAGGTGTCTGAAGAGTATCGGCAAGAGGGTGAAAAGTCGGTAGCTGAGCTGCTGCTAGAAAATGAGCGCTTAAAGTTTGATAACGGTCTGCTCAAAGATGAAATTGAGGCCTTCAAAAACGGCCGACTGATGCGCACTTTAAACTGGCTCCGTAGCAAAGGTCTTCCCATCCCCGATTAATCAATCGGTACCGAAAACTTTCTCAAAGTCGCCTATTGTTGTTCCGTAGCTGACCCGGGTGCGCTTCCACTCGTATCGGTCGTGGAAGCCGCGCCACGTTCCCCCTTGTGTGGTAAGAGCACCCCATAGGCTAAGTGATTCCACCATTTCTAGAGTCAAATCTGAATATCGGCCGGATGGATAAGACAAAAAGCGCGGCTTATACCCTAAGTGATACGCCAGTGTTTCTTGTGAGCCTAAAATTTGCCATACGTGGTCATTGCGCTTCAAAAGCGATAAGTCAGGATGATTCTTAGTGTGAGATTCAAAGCGGTTTCCATCGGCCGCCATTTCTTTGATCATGTCCCACGTCATATACCCATTATAGCCAAAGTCGATAAATTCGGTGGGGATAAAAAATGTACCGGTGTAGCCAAACTCCTGCATAATCGGGTAGGCAATTTCATAATTGTCGATGTAGCCATCATCAAAC
>JBCCSO010000926.1:0-2149 GCA_039199965.1 Chloroflexota bacterium
ATCACAATCAGTTCCAAAACATTAAACGCTATCAGGCCAAACCACATCGCCTTAAAAAACCAGTGGTCAACTTCACCACCAAACCAGCGCTGAAACAGAATGATGTAACCCATATCGTGTGCAAAAAAGTACATGTTGGCAAACAGTGGGATGGCGTGTGTTTTTTCACGACGGCCGATCAATATTGCGGAGATGTAGTATGTGTAGGCCCCAGTAAACATTATCGCACCAGCCAGCAGGATTAGGGCTAAGCGAGTGTCTAAATTTTGAATAACTTCTTGAATTGTGTACATGATCATCCGAGAGCAATTGCAGATCGCTGTGGATTAATCTGCAATTGCTTATGGTTAGTTTTTATGGTTACTCTGCGCACCCTGCACTTTCAAATGAAGGTTGGGGGATGGTCGGAACAAAGGGGGTTTGATGATAGGTTTCTGTCTTTTCAGAGACGGGCCAGCTACTGACTTCGGCCGGACCTGTACCCAACCAGCCGATCATGATGTTATCCCGCGCCAGCAGATAATCTGGCTTGGGATTCGGCCCATAGCTCAGGGCGATCATAATCTCTGCACCGTTTTCAACCTCAGTCACGATATCCGCAAAATTTTGCGCTTTTTCAGGCGGCAGCCCGCCGTTGGTCCAGTAGGGCATAATTGTGCTTTCATCACACAGATCTACACGCACCTGAGCATAATTGGTTCCGGCCGTTCCATTTTGATCCAAAATATTGTCAAAGTCATACTCAAAGCGGACGTCTGCCACTAGCGTGTCTGGGTCAGGCTCAAAACCGGGTGTCTCCACCATTTGTAGCGTTGGGTAATCTACACCAATGGCGTTTTCAATCGTCTGAGCATCTAGCTCTGACCAGTGTCCCAATAATTTTTGGGTATCTGCGTCGTAATAGAAGGTTGAAACATCAGTGAACATGTCGAACACAAACCAAATTTGCCACTCACCATCCTCAACGCACGGAAAGGGAAACTGATTGTAATCATTAGATGGGTTGTATTCGTAGCACAGCTCCGGCCGATACGGAAGCCCTTCATAGCGGGCTTCAACCGCGACAACATCGGCCGCTTGATCATAAACCACGCGCGCTTCTGCTGAGCCCGCCAGCATTTCAGGCTCTCGTAGCTGCAGCTCAGGGGCGCCCGAATCGGTTAGCACTTGCGGGACGTTAATCTCTCCGCTCAATCCTTCTTCGCTAGAAACTGTTTGGCAGCCCGAAGCGATGATTAATATCATCAAACTAGTGATCATTAGACCCATAAATTTTAATTTGTTGAACATTTTCTTTTTCTCTCTTATTTTTCTTTGGTATCCTGAGACCTGACAGGTTTTCAGAAACCTGTCAGGTCTTAGAGTTTGGTTTATAAAACGGCCGCTTTTTCGAGCGCGCCCGCTACCATTGCAGGATGGGTGAAGATGCCCTCATGACCTGTATCTATGTGGATTAAGTCGTAGCTACCTAAATTCTGATTGGCCATGCCGATATATGCTCCTTGCGGCAGCGATGTGTCCACTTTGCAGTGAATCAAGGTTTTTGGCACCTCTAGCTCTGCAAAACCATCACAGTCAATGGGGTGCTCCATCAGCGCCAGCGGCTGAGGCACCAAGATATTGAGCAAATCGTCTTGCTGCGCCGCTGTGTCACCGCCCATCAGCATCCCCCGTACAAATGACTCGATTACGGGGATACAGTTGTCACTGGCTTGGGTGGCTGCGTTTTTGAAATTGGTCCACGCCTGAGGATCGGCCGCCTGAATCGCATCTGCCTGAGACGTACCGTTTGGTAAAAGCCACGCGTTGATAAACACCAGCTCTTCCAAAAAATCCTCAACATCAGCAGCGATGCTTTGGAGCAAAAAGCCTGCGCTAGAGTGCCCAACTAGAATCGCCTTGTTGGCTGGTGATGCGCTGGTTTCCACAACTTTCTTAACTGCATTTAGATAGTCATGGAACGTAATACTGATCCTATCGGGATCGTTTGGCTTATGTCCCGGCAAGGTTGGGGCAGTGACCGTGTGGCCTCGATCTTCAAGTACAGTTTTTAGGGCATTAAATGCGCTGCCGTTGTGCCAAGCTCCGTGAATTAAAATGTAGTGCGACATGGGTAAATTTCTCCTTTCTGAGTCACTTTGAAATTCAA
>JBCCSO010000927.1:0-2146 GCA_039199965.1 Chloroflexota bacterium
GTAATTGAGACCGGTAAAAATTTTGGCGAACTCAGCAATATCCTTGTTGTCGTATGTTGGAATATCGTTCCCTTGGCTATCTTTCTTGCGGCTGCCGTCTTGATTGAGCTCGAACAGGCCGATTGAGAAAAGCTGCATGATTTCCCGCGCAAAGTTTTCGTCTGGAAAACGATTGGCAACAGGGTCAGCTTTCCGGTTGCCCGCATGGCTCAGGTAGTAGCCCATCGCTGGGTGCAGTGCTACATCCATCAATAAGTCGCGGAAGTTGCCAAAAGCATGTTTAAGCAGCATGTCGTAAAAACTGGCTACTGCGATGCTGGTGTCAACGAGCAAGTCGGTTCTGGTCGAGATCACCATAATTTCGCTCAAAGCCATCCCTACCCGCTGGCGCAGGACGTCTGGGTTGCGCATGACGGCCTGCCACCACGCCCAGCGGAATGGGTGAACGTGTAATAACGGTTGATTCTCTACATAATAGACTTTGTCGACCACGTCCCACATGTATGTCAGGGTTTCAGTTGCTGGCAGTGCAATTTGATCATCAATCCAATTTTCAAAACCGCGAGCGGTGACTGCGTCAATTTCTGTCATCGTTGGGCCCAATGTTGCTTGGGTTAGGAAGCGAGCAGCTAGCTGCTGGTCGGTCAGATTTGCGTTTCTTTTGGCCGATACTCTTTTGACCATCGGCCGACTTGGTGCTGCTGATGAAGGTGTGTGGGGTTTAGGTTCAGCCGTGGTGTAGGTATGAACGTTTAAAAATGATCTTCGACTCATCGGTTTCTCCTTAAAATTTGAGGATGAATAAGTGCTTGCCTTCACTAGTGACCGGCTGACTGAGCAGCAAAGTTGATGAACCGGCCGGGTAATGAACGTCTAGAACAGCATAGGCTTTTGCGTCTCCCTCTGCTTGAACTCCAGCTTAAATACCGAACCCGAATCTAAAATAACCCGCGCCATACTTTAAATTCAGGTTAAATCGCCAGCGATCTAAAGATCGTGGCTATAAACCCTACAGGCGATAGAAAACAAAAGGGGCCAGCATCAAAAGTTGATACTGGCCCGTGGTCGAGGACTGCCATCAGAAAGCAGTTTAAAAGATAAGGCACACCTCAAAGGAGCACTGTTGATGCATCCTCTTACTCATCGTCTTCATCTTCACGCAGTCGGTTTGCTCTAAACGCAACTGCGCTTCCAGCTAGGGCCAATGCCCCACTCGCCACTGGAATAGCTACTTTTTTGGTATTTGGGCTGCTCAAAAACGGCAGGTAGAGCTTATTGGGTAGCTCTCCGGGATTAGTTGGGTCCGTTGGGTTGGTTGGATCAGTTGGATCAGTTGGATCAGTTGGATCAGTTGGATCGGTTGGATCGGTGGGAACAGCAGCCACGCCACTCATAAAGCCTATGGGTAGTTGGGTTGAGCTTGTGTCATAAAACCGGCCGATATTGGGGAAGACCGTTGACAAATCACCATTGCCCACCCCAAACCACTGAGCCAGCTCAGCAAAATACTCATCACACGAGATGGTGGGAATCAATGCACCCCGGCCGGTGTCAAGGCTGTTATTGGCGTACAGCTCAGGATAATCTCCATAGATCTGACCACCGCTGACAGCCCCGCCCATCACCATATGATTGCCACCCCATGCGTGATCAGACCCCCGGCCGTTTGAGGTCAGCGTGCGGGCAAAATCGCTGGCAGTGAACGTCGTCACATCATCGTGCACACCCAGCTCAACGAGAGCATTGTTAAATTCACCAAGCGCAGCGCTTACCACAGACAGCATCGCCATCTGATTGTTCAATACCTCATCGTGATGATCCCATCCGCCAAACATGATAAAGAAGGTCTGCCGCCTGTAGCCAAGCGTCTGGCGAGCTGCTATCGTTTTCGCCACCATCTCAAACGAGCGAGAAATCTCGTTATCAGAAAACTGCGTTGTGAACGGGTCCACACCCGCAATTGCGCCAGAGAATTCCACGTGGTTGTCAATCGACATCTGCTTGGTGTTGATGTACGTTTGCTCAAACAAATTTTGGTATTCAAGGTCGAGCATGTTTTCTAAAGCCGCCCGTTTGAGTGTGTCAACCGCCCCTTGCGGCGCGTCATATCTCTCAATCCCCACGCTGCCGTTCCCCCTGTTTTGAA
>JBCCSO010000928.1:0-2125 GCA_039199965.1 Chloroflexota bacterium
TTCTTCGTCAAGAGGGTAAACGCTATCAAGTGCTGCGTGTAACTGGCCAGACAAAACGGTAAGCGGTGTGCGCAATTCATGAGATATATCAGCTAGCATATTTTTGCGCAGCGATTCAGCATTTTCTAGATCGGCCGCCATACGGTTAAACGAATGGGCTAAGTCGTCTAACTCCTGACTGTGATGATGTACTGGCACCCGCTGTTTGAGGTCACCTGATCCAATTTGTTTGGCTGCTTCTGAAAGTGCGACGATGGGTGCGCTTAATCCCCTGCTGAGCAAGATGCCAAGTACAACCCCAATGCTCCCGATTAATACGGCAATTTCAGCTATTTCCTCTGGCAAATTGTTCAGGCGATAATTGCTGTCAAATGAGGTGCGTACTTCTTCATCAAAAGTGTCTAACTCAAAGCGATCAATCAAAACGTCACTCCCTAGCCATAGCAGTGTAATAACAAGCGATAAACTGCTGATGATAACACTAAAGCGAATCCAAAGGCGGTTCATGCTTTATGCCTCCACCAGCCGATAACCGATGCTGTAGACAGTTTGGATATAGGTCGGATTTTTGGGATCAGGCTCAATTTTCTTGCGCAAATTACGAATGTGGGTGTCGAGGGTACGACCGAATCCTTCGTATCCATATCCCAATGCCTTTTCTAGCAGCTGCTCGCGGCTAAACGTGTGCCCCGGGCTTTCCATAAAGATTTTTAGTAAATTAAACTCTGTGGGCGTAACCTCAATTGAACTGTTGTTTAGTTTAAGCGTGCGCGCGCCTAGATCAAGCTGTAACAACCCGATTTCTAAGCTATCGGTCTGTTCTGCTTGGTCAAGCTGCCGCCGCCTTAATTGGGCTCTTACTCTCGCCACAATCTCGCGCGGATTAAACGGTTTTGTGACGTAATCATCAGCACCTAGCTCTAATCCCACAATTTTATCGCTATCATCTACTCTGGCTGTCACCATGATGATTGGGATGGTCGCCAGCCGTTTATCATTACGGATGCTGCGTGTGATGTCCCATCCATCACGGTCTGGCAGATTCAGATCAAGGAGAAGCAGGTCCGGTTTTTCATGGTATAGAATACGAAGGGCTGATGCCCCATTGGAAGCGGTCATCACCCCATACCCTGCCTGTTCAAGATAGGCTTTCACAATTTCTGTAATTGACTTGTCATCATCGACAACGAGAATCTTTTGAGCACTCATGATCAAAGTTTACTATGCAAGTTGAGAATTAGGGTCTATGCATGACTTCATTTCAAGATCATACGAAAACTTAAATTCAGTTATTTTCCTCGAACGATAAACATGTTAGCTGGGGAATCCGAAGAAATTGTCAAGATTTAGGCGCAGTGTGATTAAGGTATGTGTTTTATTATGGTTTGGCTTGATAGGCTAAATTTGTGCAGTCTATTGGGGAAACTGCTTTTGATATGTAGCTGTTGGACAGATAGGTTGAAAGGCCAACACTTGCCGCTGCTACACCTTGTAACAGTGGCAAGTGCTGATTAGGTATATCTTTACTTCTGAACTGTGAATTGCCCCATCATGCCGGAGTCTTCATGCTCAAAAATGTGGCAGTGATACATGTATGGAAACGCTTCAGTGGCCTCATAATCAAAGCGCAGGATGATTTCAGTTACTTCCTCTCCAACGACAACGGTGTCTTTCCACCCTCTGTCAGCTTCGGCCGGGGGTGCTCCATTGTGAGTCAAAATTTGAAACGATACCCCGTGCATATGGAACGGGTGCGCCATTTCCTCGCCCGTTATGCGCCAAATTTCAACTTCACCCATCTTGATCTCTTCGTTGATCACGCCCATGCTCATCGAACTTCCATTAATAGAAAATAGATCCATGTTGCCTATGCCAGCTACCACTTCACCATCTTCTTCACCACCGTCCATCTCTAAAGAAAAAGTTCTAACCTGTGTCGCATCTGCCCGATCAAAATAAGCGATGTCATTCAGCGTCTCAGGCAAACTACCAGATGTTTGGAGAGTTGGGTCAACCCGCAGCTCAACAACGTTGGCTCGAGGCAAATTGAAATTTTCTAGATTGATTTCCCCAGGATCTTCTGACAGAAAATCGGCCATTAATATAGTATTTTCCCCGCTTGAAA
>JBCCSO010000929.1:0-2123 GCA_039199965.1 Chloroflexota bacterium
AACTGGCCAGAAATTTTAGCCGGATTTGGCAAAAACATTTTGGCCGGTCACGGCAATAGCGTACCGTTTCTCCTTTTCTCAACTGTGTTCCACTGGGCCATTTTCGCAGTACCGTTTGCATGGCTCTTAATCTCAGGCAGCCCTCTTGCGGCCGGTTTAGTAGCAACCGTCGTGCTGCTTCGTTTTGTCATCGATTGGTTTGTAGGGGTCCGGCCGCTGTTGGCACTGACACAAGCATTTTTGATGCCGATTTCAGTGTTTATGATGTCATTGGTAGCGCTGCGTGCCCTAACATGGCACCTCGGAAACGGACCAGAATGGAAAGGCAGAACCCTGATCAATTGACCATTTGCGATTTTGGATTGACGATTTTGGCTTCATGTTAACCGTTATCCACATCAGCAAACTCAAAGCATGGCAACCAATCGTAAATCAAAAATCTGAAATCCAAAATCACCAATCGTATGAACGATCAACAGTCAACTTTCAACAATCATCTGTCAACCAAATATGATGTCATTATCATTGGAGCGGGCATAGGGGGTATGAGCGGAGCAATTCGGCTGGCAGCGGCCGCCAAACGCGTGCTTCTGCTCGAGAAGAATGACCAAGTGGGGGGCAAGATGGGGCTTGTCGAAGCGGATGGCTTTAAGTGGGACACAGGCCCATCGGTGATTACGATGCGTCACGTATTTGAAGATCTGTTTAAAACAGCAGGGCGTGATTTAAACGATTATTTGGACCTGCGGCCGATTGAGCCCTTAACCCGCTACTTCTACCAAGATGGAACGGTGCTAAACATCAGCCAAACACTGCCTGAAACCCTCGCCCAGATTGAAGCCATCGGTGGGCCGGGCGATGTTGAAGGCTATTTAAGTTACTTGGCCTACGCATCTCGCATCCATCGCATTACCGGGCCGGTCTTTATTTATGATCAGCCCCCTACTCCGGCCAGCTTTTTGCGCGTGCCGGTCTGGGAAATGCCTCGGGTAGATCCGTTCCGCACCATGCATGGTGCCATAAAATCGTTTGTGAAATCACCCCATCTGCGCCAGCTTTTGGGCCGCTTTGCTACCTATGTGGGTGCCAGCCCTTATCTGGCTCCGGCCACGCTGAATGTCATTGCACACGTCGAGCTAAACGGCGGTGTTTGGTATCCGGCCGGAGGAATTTATAGCATCGCAGCCGCTTATGAAAAGCTTTGTACAGAATTGGGGATTGATATTCAGCTCAATGCATCCGTTGAGCAGATCGTGACGAGCGCGTCTGGTCAGGTTCAGGGGGTAAAAGTAAACGGTGAAACGATTCTTTCCCCAGCAGTTGTCGCCAATGTCGATGTGGCAACTGTTCACGACAAGCTTTTGCCGCAGTCGGCCAATGTAATTAAGAAATCAGAGCGCTTGCAAGCGGCCGAACCGTCCTGCTCTGGCTTTGTCTTGCTTCTGGGCGTAAACGTAGGGGCGCAGCGCGCTGCGCCCCTACCGGATTTAGCGCATCACAACATCTTTTTCAGCCAAGATTACGAAAAAGAATTTCAGCAAATTTTTGGGGATGGGGTCATGCCGGATGATCCAACGATATATGTAGCGATTACGAGCAAAACCGATAAGGAGCATGCTTTGCCCGAGCATGAAAACTGGTTTGTGCTGGTTAATGCCCCAGCCCTTGACCAAACCAAGTGGGATTGGGAGCAAAAGTCGGCCGGATACCGCGATTTAGTTCTGCAAAAACTGAAGGCTCACGGGATCGATTTAGACGGCCGAATTGTGACTGAAAAGGTCATGACCCCGGTTGACATTCAAGATATGACGGGAGCGTTTAGGGGAGCCCTGTACGGCACCAGCTCTAATGACAAGTGGGCGGCTTTCCGGCGGCCGCACAACAAGAGTAAAGAGATTGAGGGGCTTTATTTTTGCGGGGGAACCACCCATCCGGGGGGCGGTGTGCCGATGGTAACGCTATCAGGCAAGGTGGCGGCGGAAATGGTGCTGGAAGCGGTAGGCCGGTGATCAGTTGCTTCGCATCAGTGGATCAGTTCTATTGCCAATAGATGCACTTAAATTGCTCAGAAATTGATTCCATCATTTCCAAACTTCTGCGCAATAATCCTTGTATCCATCCCA
>JBCCSO010000930.1:0-2117 GCA_039199965.1 Chloroflexota bacterium
ATCGAACAGCTCCGGGAGTCCAATCCGATGCTGGGCCATCGTGGCTGCCGCTTGGGCATGGTTTACCCAGAAGTGACAATCATGCAAACGCGGGCGATTATGGAAGCAGCCTGTGAGGCGGTGATTGAGGGAATTTGGGTTTATCCTGAAATTATGATCCCGCTGGTGTCTGTTGATATGGAGCTCGAGAATCAGCGGAAGGTGGTCGAAGAGACGGCCGTGCAGGTGCGCGGTTCATACGGGCTCAAATTCAAGTTCATGGTGGGCACGATGATCGAGCTGCCACGCGCTGCGCTCACGGCAGACCGTATCGCCAAACATGCGGAGTTCTTCAGCTTTGGCACCAATGACCTGACGCAAACCACGTTTGGCCTAAGCCGTGACGACAGCGGCCGATTTTTGTCTCACTACATTGCTAACAAAATTATGGACAATGATCCGTTCCAAGTGTTGGATCAAGATGGGGTAGGGCAACTGGTTAAAATTGGTGTAGAGCGTGGCCGTCAAACCCGTCCGGACCTTAAGATCGGTATTTGCGGTGAGCACGGTGGCGAGCCAAAAAGTATCGCATTCTGCCACAGCCTGAACCTAGATTACGTTAGCTGTTCTCCTTATCGTGTACCGATTGCCCGCTTGTCGGCCGCGCAGGCGGTGCTAGCGGAGAAAGCACAGATGGCACAAAAAACGAAAAAGAACGGCGGCGTTATGATTCCTGAGCCCAAACCGGTTGAGGAAAAGAAGCTCAAAAGCAAAGCGAAGTAGGATTAAATGACAAGATGATGAGATGAAAGTTGAGGGCCTTATCAATTTATCATCTCATCATCCTATCCGTAATTTTTGTCTCCTTTCAAAAACGGGATCGGTCATTGTCGGCCGGTCCCGTTTTGTTTTATCTCTACCTTAGCAGCTTCACTCGTGTACAAATAAGGTCTATTTCCTAACATAATTTAGCTTTAAAATAGAATCTTGATAGGATTGAGATTCATTTGTCCGTATTGAGCATAAACATCTAGCAAGTATCCAGCCAAGCAGTGTATCATATAATTCCAATGGCCGATCTAAACACCCCATCACCTCAATTCGAATTTAACGGCATCCAAATTAATCGGTTTGAATACAAAGAAAGCCGTCCCCTTGATCTACCACAGGTTAATTATGATCAGCTAAGCGTTGTTGTTGAAGGCGTCAATTTTATGGCGCGTCAGATGGATGGTGTGCGATCTACTGGGGTACTAAAACCCAGTGATGTGACGATTGTCCCTCGCGAGACAGCCTCTAAGTGGATTCCACACGTAAAGGAACAAAATCAAGTTCTACACCTAACTTTCCTTCCTAGTGCTTGGTTAGACTTATCAAAGCAGCTACATCATCAGCCGAATCAAATACGCTTTAAAAGCGACTTCGCAACCCCTGATCCCTTACTGATGCAGATAGTGATAGCCCTATTTTGTAGTCAACAAGCTCAAACTGAGCAGGAAACTATATACCTAGAGTCACTCATGCTATCCTTGAAGCTGCATGTTTTGCAACGATACATAACCGATGCAACCAAGTATCGCAACATAGCTCAACCTACGAACACACGTTTTCGCTACACACTGGATTATATTCGAAGCAACCTTTCGGCCGATTTGTCATTAGCAGAGTTAGCTAGTTTAGAAGGGTTAAGCGTTTATCATTTTGCACGCACATTTCGAAATGAAACAGGCCTATCACCACGTCAGTATATCATTCATGAGCGAGTAAACCTTGCCAAACAGTTGTTGAGATCAAACTTAACAATTTCAGAAATAGCGAACCGTGTCGGATTTGCGAATCAGAGTCATTTTACACACTCTTTTAAGCAAATCACGGGGCTGACACCCAATCAGTTCCGCAAAAGTTGTTAGCACGAGTTCCGCATCTCAGTCTTCTATTCATTGACAGTTATTCTTTACTGCCAATTGCCACCAGTACACCATTTAAATCACGAATTCGTGCTACGTGCCCGCCCCAAGGTTGTGGCTCAGGACTATTAATTGACGTTGCTCCAGCCTCAAGAGCAGCCTTATAAACCTTTTCCAAGTCAGCCACGACAAAAGCAAGATGAAAACCCGAGGGATTATCTTCTATGCGAT
>JBCCSO010000931.1:0-2105 GCA_039199965.1 Chloroflexota bacterium
AAGCAGTTTTGGATAGTACGGTAAGCGATTTTGTTGATAAGCATGGGCCCACGACCAGTCAAAGACGTACTCCCCATAAGAGTGGTCTTTCAAATAAGCTGGCGCGATGGCAACAAGCTGATTGGTTTGATCTCGTACGGCAAGATGGTTTGGTATCCAACCGCTTTCAGTAGAGGCGCTACCGCTCTTCTCGAGCGCCAACAGAAATTCATGCTGGATAAACGGGTAGTCTCCTCCGGCTAAACCATTCCATTCGGCCGATGGTATTTCTTCGATTGACTGTAGAAACTGCGCGCTAAATGTTGCCATCAATATTTCAAAGAGAAGACTACCTGAAACACCCTATCTGATCTATGCCCTCTAATGTTTGCTTTGCACATGCTCAAGAGATACGACTTGATTAACAAAGGCTTCCTGTACCGGGCTTAGAATGCGGTCTTTGGCCCAGATCAACTTGACCGGCCGGACAAACTCCATCCCCCGCAATTTAATTCGAACAAGCTCGCCCCGCTCAATTTCCCCTCTAACCGCATATTCAGGGACAATTGAAACCCCCATTTGGTTCAACAATGAAAACTTGATTGCCCCCGGTGAATCAAGAACGGCAGCCACGTTTTTGATCTCAACGTCTATCTCGGCTAAAGCTGTTTCAAGCCAGCGGCGACTGCGGCTTGTCGGCTGACGCTGCAGGAATGGTTCCTGAACCAGCTCCTGAGGTGCAATAGCATGGGCTGACTGCGCCCACCGATGCTGCGGCGGCACAAGCAAGACGTAGTGAATCGGTGTTAATTCATACAAACCCAGCTTCTGAGTGTCTAAATCGGTTAGATGTCCCTCGACAAAGCCAAAATCAATTTTATAGGACATGATCCGATTAATAGATTCTAGGATAAGTGACGATTGAATAGACAGGTTGATGTTGGGATAGGTTGCCTGAAATTTGCCCAGAAGCTGGGGGAGCAGATACACACTCAGGCCGGGCGTTGCCCCGATTTGCAGGGTTTGATCTTTCAGCTTGGTTACATCAATCACCGCTTTTTCTGCTTCGGCCACCAGCGGCAGTATTTGTTGAGCATAGGTTTCAAGCGTCTTGCCCACTTTTGTCAGGATGACCCCTCGTGAGGTTCGTTCAAACAATTGGTTACCGATGGCAGCTTCAAACGCTTGGATGTGCTGGCTAACAGCCGCTTGGGACAGTACCAACCGGTCGGCCGCTTTGTTAAAACTGCCTAACTCGCAAACGGTCAGAAAAATATTGAGTCGCTGGAATGTAATCATAATTTAGCTATAAGTTTAACTTATATGCTGGTCCCATAATTTGCTGTCTACCTCGATTCAAACATAGCCTTTACTCTTTGGGAACCTAACTAACGCAACGAATGTTCATCCGCTCAAAGATGATCTTCACCTGAAACCCTAACTAACATGAAACACAGATATCACGTATCCAACGTATTGGTTATTGGCTCCGGCGCTGCTGGACTACGCGCTGCTATCGCCGCCCACGAAACGGGTAGCGATGTGGTAATTATCGGAAAGAGCTTAAAACGAGATGCACACACAGTTTTAGCGGCCGGAGGCATCAATGCGGCACTGTGCACGAATGATCCTGAGGATAGCTGGGAGCAGCATTTCGCAGACACGATCAAGGAAGGCTATGAGCTAAGCGATCCGCGTACGGTTGAGCTCATGGTTAAAAATGCACCACGTGCCATAGAAGATCTTGTTAACTATGGTGTGGGCTTTGCCAAGAACGACAATGGTGATCTGGACCAACGATTCTTTGGTGCACACACCTATCGTCGTACCTGCTATGCCGGTGACTACACCGGCCGCGCTATGCTGTTTGGCTTGGCCGATAAAGTCGATGAACTGCGAATCCCAATTTTAGAACGTCAGTATGTTTCACAGCTATTGGTAGATGGCGGTCAGTGTTTTGGCGCATTTGCGTTTGACCTTGAAACTGGGGAACGAACCGTTTATCTGGCAGACTCAGTTGTCCTTGCGGCTGGTGGCCACACCCGTTTGTGGCGCAGAAGTTCATCTCGGCGCGATGAGAATACAGGTGACGGTATGTATTTAGCACTTCAAGCTGGTGCTGAATT
>JBCCSO010000932.1:0-2081 GCA_039199965.1 Chloroflexota bacterium
CGCAGTATGGCCCGCCTGTATGACGCCCTACATGATCCCAATCTCCAAGAAGATCTAACCACCGTTGATAAATTTGGAAATCGGACCCATCGCTTTTTCACCCCATCCTACTCAAACGCTGACTTGGCTAAATCCCGCACAGCGATTGAAATTTGGCAGCGGCTCAACTACGGCTGGATGGGGCGCAGCCCCGACTATAAAGCAGCCTTTATGGCCCAGTTAGCCGAAGGGCACAGCTTTTATGAGCCATATGGGGAAAACGCCCTTAACTGGTACAAAAAATTCGCTTCGCAAGGGCTGCACATCAATCACGTCTTAATTGACCCACCGATGAATCGGGCCAAAGGTCGAGCCGAAGTCAAAGACGTTTACGTTTCGCTGGATCGTACCGATGATGCAGGGATTTATGTCAGCGGGGCCAAAATGGTGGCCACCGGTTCAGCCTTGACCCACGCCACCTTTGTGGCGGTCAATAGCGGCACGGCCACGCGTATGGAAGTCGGCCGGGATGAAGACATGGCGCTGGTGTTTCTGGCCGATATGAACTCACCTGGACTCAAGCTCATCAGCCGCCCATCGTATGAGCTAAAAGCCAACAGTCCGTTTGATGCCCCACTGGCTAGCCGATTTGATGAAAATGATGCGGTTGTTGTCTTCGAAAACTGCTTTGTGCCGTGGGAAAATGTCTTGATCTTCCGCGATGTTGAAAAAACCAAAGGATTCTATGCCTCATCCGGCTTCTTCAACCGCTTTAATCTGCAGTCGGCCGTGCGACTGGCGATCAAGCTAGAATTCTGTATCGGGCTAATGACCAAAGGGACTGAAGCCTCAGGCACCAATAATTTTAGGGAAGTTCAGGCCGCCATCGGTGAATTGGTCGCCATGCGTGAAACGATTTGGGCGATGACAACGGCCATGATCAACGATACGGAGCCGGGCATCGGGGGCACGGTGGTTCCTAGGCTACAGACGGCCGCGGCTTGCCGCATCTACACGACCAATGCTTGGACACGGGTGCGTGAAACGTTTGAAACGGTGCTGGCTGGGGCTCCTAGCTTTACGATTTCAGGGGTAGCCGATATGCACGCGCCTGAGCTTGAGCACATCATCGACACGTACTATCAAGGGACCAATCTGGAGGGGCGCAAGCGGGTGAAGCTGTTTAACCTAGTGTGGGACGCCCTCTATTCTGAGTTTGGCGGCCGGCATGGACTGTACGAGCGGAATTACGCCGGGAACAAAGAGCAGCAGCGGCTTGACGCACTGCGCTGGGCTACGCTAAGAGGCGATGTCGGCCGGTATACTGGCTTAGTTGAGCAGTGCCTAGACGATTATGATACCAATGGCTGGATCAATCCGATCTGGAAGTAGATCTCCGATTCTGTATTGGTGTAGCTAAAAAATTAGCGTCAAAATAAACCCAAAAGTCAGCACAAACATTGTAATAGCAGCCTGTGGTTCAGGCTTTTTGTCATACACAAAGTGGAAGTAAATCGCCCCTGCGGTTACGAAAATAAGCGCAATGCCACCTGAAAGCGCTACTCGCAGATTTACTGACCAAAACAAAATCGCCAAACCCCCTAACACCTCAGCTATGCCAATTGACCGGATACCGCTCCGGTCAATTCCATAATTATCAAAAAACTTTTTCTTTTGATCTTTAAACAACTTTTTTGGCGTGCCAAATATCTTAACAATGCCAACCATAACAAAGAAAAAAGAAATCACTACCGCTAAAATCCAAGTAAGAATTGTCATGGGGGGAATGGTATGAAAATGGGCAAAATGTGCAAGCTTAGGAGCAAGGGGTAAATTACGCACAATCACTTTTTCTAGGTCTCTATTTGGAAAAGGGAAGCTTTAGATAATCCATTAGGAACAGTGCAAGTTGTTTTTAACAGAACACGTGGTTTAGGGTGGTTTATTCCAAAAATCAGGTCGGAACCCGGTTTTGTCCAACGTTATAAGATTTCTGTGACCCTCTTAGCGAACAAGGTGTATCGTTAATCTCAAAATGAACACTGCAGAATCAACTCAGGGGTAAAAAAGCCTATGGAAGACTAGGGCCGATTTGTTTACCC
>JBCCSO010000933.1:0-2071 GCA_039199965.1 Chloroflexota bacterium
TATCTTAAAGCAGGCAGACCGGCAGGTGCGGTCACGATTCAAAGGGATTTCCAATGACGGAGCTTCCCCAATGAATCGTGCCGTGCCAAACAATCAAAATGCGGTGCCCGATCACATCGATCTAGCGGCCGAAAAACAGTTGATTCATGACGGTATTGCCACGCTGCCTGAAGCACAAAGCCAAGCTGTTTCTCTTCACTACCTCGATGGATATTCTCAGAAAGAGATCTCTTCACTTCTGCAACTACCATTAACAACCATAAAAAAGCGTTTGTACGACGCCCGCGTCAACCTCAAGCGCCAACTCATACTCATGAACGAAAATACAAATTCAATCCAAGAGAAAAATAGCAAAGCGCAGTTAATCGCTTTTTACATTGCTCTTAGAGCCAATGATCTAACCACACTTAAAAAACAGCTCAAGTCTAATCCTGATCTAGTGGATGCTTTGAGCGAATGGACGCGAAAGATAATTTTGAACAGACGGTTGCTGAGTGGGCACAAACAAAGGAATTAGCTGATTTTGGATCACTGCTCAACTTTGAACTGCCAGATCATCAACCTGTATCCGCTAATAGATACATACGCCAAATCCCAAATGTCGAATTATTGACCGGCCGTATTGTCAATAGCCAAGGGCAACCGCTCGACAAACGGCCGCTCACCACAGACAGCAGCAACTCACTGGTCATCCCAAAGGCTCAAAACCCAGTGTTTGAAACCGGTGTAAAAGTGGTTGATCTGTGCATACCGATTAAACGGGGTGGTTGTTCGGCCGTATTTACACCGCTATCGGGTGTCGGACGACTGATGATACAGGCTCAATTCATGTACAGTATGGTCCATAATTACGATGGCTATGTTGTTTATTTGGGCATTGAACAAGGAGAAAATACTGCCAATGCCCTCAAAATGCAGTGGTTGGCTGAATCCAATATGCCCAGCAAAATGCTTGAAGATCGTTTCATCATGATCTTTGAGCAAGACGATGCGTCACAGGCTACCAAGCTTCAAGTCGCTGAAACCGGCCGGGCCGTTGCTGAAAGTCTCTGGATGGCTGGAAAGGAAGTGCTAATTGTTGTTGATGGTTCACTGTCTCAGATTAATGGCGTGGCGGAATATTTACGTAGAGCGATAAGCATCTCCTCAACAGCTGCTATTACAACCGTCTTTGATGGTGACCATACGGCTGGTCTTGAACCTGCTAAATTTGCTAATTTAGACGCCATAATCACGTTTAGCTACAATCGCGCTTGGGCCGGATTATGGCCTGCCATAGACGTTGATGCCTCGAGAGCTAGCTCTGACTGGTTGGCCCAAATGCCTACACAGCATAGAGAGCTAACGCTTCAATCTCGTAGCCTGCTCCTGAGGTATCGTGGTTTGCAAGTGCAATTTGAAAAACGAGGTGAAGCAGGGCTCTTTTTTTTGGCAGACGCTGCCCAAGAAACTCAAAATGCTGTGCGTGGTCAAAGACTCGATCATTTCTTAACACAGGTTTTGCCAGTCAATGAGCTAAGAACCGGCCGGTTAGGCCAGCTTGTTCCACTTGATAAAACACTTCGAGGTGCCCAAGCGATTCTTGAAGGTCAGTACGATCAAGTCGATAAAGACAAGTTGACGTTTATAAGCTCAATTTAGACTAATTTTGATTAACCTGTAGGGGTGAAAGGAACGGCGAATGTAGACAGCAACGGAGAAATTACTTTGCTCCCGTTCCTTACATCCTGGTTTGTGTAAACAAACCCAAGGTAATGCAGATGCAGGTCTAAATGTTTATGAAGTGAGGGAGTTTTTCAGGAAAAGGCGATAATGTGTAGGAAAGAGGCAATAAAAAAAGGGAAGCAAGAATTGGCAACGACCTACTCTCCCGGGCAGTTGCCCACCAAGTACCATCGGCGCTAACGGACTTAACTACTGGGTTCGGGATGGAACCAGGTGTACCCCCGTCGCTCAACTCACCAATATTGCTTCCCTTTCTTATCGAAGTTGGGAATAAAATCAAGACTTTGCCTGAACTTGTTCAGGTATGCCGGATCAAGTCAGCTGGTGGTAACCAACTGGTCGTCAA
>JBCCSO010000934.1:0-2063 GCA_039199965.1 Chloroflexota bacterium
CCTCAGCGACAAGTTTTTGGCACAGGAAACAATCAACATGCGCAGACTGTTTTTACCAAAATCACAAACGTGGGTTTACGAAAATGATAAGCGGATAGCAGGTTTTATCTACCTGCTAGACAACGTCGTGGGCGGCATTTTTGTACACCCCGACTGGCAAAGAAAGGGAGTTGGAAAACTGTTGATGGATCAGGCCTGCAGTGTGCATGACACACTTGAACTTGAGATGTTTAAAGCAAATTCGCAGGCGATAGCGTTTTACAACAAGTATGGTTTCAGGGTGACCTCTGAACGCCATGACGAAGCCACCAATCAGCCGATGCTGAAACTCAGCTACAAAAAAGGAGAGCAGGCAAATGGGCCGTTCTTGGAAAGATTTAATCCCTAATTTTGATCAATCGTCATATTGGGCGGGTGTAACTTCAGCTTTTGCAGAGGTTGTGGGTGCTGGGGTGAAACAGCTTGCACTCAGCCATCCATATACCAAAGAGGATCTTGAAATCATGCTTGAACCATCCAAGCAAATTGCGGCCGAATATGGGGTGCTCACTTTAGTGGAAGATGATCTGCTCGTTACCCCGCTGTTTCCGGCCGATGTAGCGCAGGGCAAATTTGTGATTTTGTTCGCTCAGAATCAGACGGTTCTAAATGAATATTTGGCCCTGAAAGGTAGTTCACAAACACCAGTTGAAAAAGCTTGGGCTTTCGGCCGTTTGCTCAGCTATGACAACGAAAGTATTCGGCGTTTGATAAGCAGCTAAATTGATTGCTTAAGCTCACGGCCGGTCACGCTTTCAGCAACCGCCATCACTTCTTCCGGCGTACCTTGAGCCACCACCTGTCCACCGGCCGCGCCTCCCTCTGGCCCCAAATCAATAATCCAGTCAGCCGTGCCGATCACGTCTAAATTGTGCTCAATCACAATGATCGAATTGCCTGCATCTACCAGGCGGTGCAGCACATCGAGCAGCACTTGCACGTCGGCAAAATGCAGCCCCGTTGTGGGCTCATCTAAAATATAGATGGTTCTACCAGTGGCTTTCCGACTTAGCTCTTTCGCCAGTTTAACCCGCTGCGCCTCGCCGCCCGATAGCGTTAGCGCGCTTTGGCCAAGTTTTAAATAGTCTAAGCCAACATCGTTTAGCATTTGCAGATGCGCTTTAATTTTTGGTTGCGCTTCAAAGAACTCTAGCGCCTCAGCTATATCCATGTCCAACACATCAGCAATGTGCTTCCCCTTAAACTCAACTGCCAGCGTATCTCGATTAAATCTCTGCCCATTGCATTCCCGACAAGTTACCCACACATCTGCCAGAAAGTGCATTTCAACCCGTTTCTGGCCGTGTCCAGCACAATTCTCGCAACGGCCGTCTTTGTTGTTAAAGCTAAACCGGCCCGCTTTGTAACCACGCACCTTTGCTTCTGGCAAGCCTGCAAACAGCTTGCGAATCTCATCAAACACCCCAACATAAGTGGCTGGATTAGAGCGCGGCGTCCGGCCGATCGGATCTTGAGTGATGTTGATCGCCTTATCAACCTGTTCCAGCCCCTCTAAACTGTGATGCGGGCCGGGAGTCGATTGAGCGTTCATAAGATCACGAGCCAAAATGGGAGACAGCGTTTGCCCCACCAAACTACTTTTGCCGCTACCGCTAACACCAGTAATACAGGTTAAAACCCCCAGCGGAAACTTGACCGTAAGATTTTTCAGGTTGTTTAACCGGGCATCTTTGAGCGTTAGCCAACCGGTTGGCATCCGTCGTTCATGAGCATTCGAAGTTTCAATTTTGAGGTCACCGCGCAGGTAACGGCCGGTTAAGCTTTCAGGATGATGGGCCAGCGCTTCTGGTGGTCCGGCCGCAATCAAGTCCCCGCCCAAAATGCCCGCACGTGGTCCTAAGTCAATGATCCAGTCCGCCTTAGACATCGTCTGCTCATCATGTTCAACCACCAAAACTGTGTTTCCCATATCACGCAGTTCGGTCAAAGTTTCAATTAACTTGGTGTGATCACGTACGTGTAGCCCAATCGATGGTTCGTCCAAAACATAAAGAACACCCACA
>JBCCSO010000935.1:0-2061 GCA_039199965.1 Chloroflexota bacterium
CAGCAGGGGGCACCTACGCTGAAGCGGGTTCACTTTGAGCTAGGCGGCAAAAATCCGGTGATCGTGTTTGCTGATGCGGATTTGGATCGTGCTTTAGACGCCGCTATTTTCATGAAATACAGTCTGAACGGCGAGCGTTGTACCTCGTCCAGCCGATTGCTGGTTGAGGCACCTATCTACGATGAGTTTACAGATCGTTTGGCTGAGCGAGTCAAAAATATCAAAGTGGGGAATCCGCTTGATCCAGCTACGGAAGTTGGCCCGCTGATTGATTCAGGCCATTTATCAAAAGTGCAAAGCTATGTCGATCTGGCCACAGAGGAAGGGGCAACCAAAACGAGCGGCGGTGGATGTCCAGCCGGGCTTGAGTCAGGCAACTACATCAACCCAACTTTTGTGAAGAACGCTACCTCTAAGATGCGAATCGCCCAAGAAGAGATCTTTGGCCCTTATCTGACCGCAATCTCATTTGAAACAGATGCAGAAGCCCTCGACATTGCGAACAGTGTGAATTACGGCCTGACCGCATACATCTGGACAAAAGATGTGACCCGTGCCATGAATATGGCTCATAAAGTTGAAGCCGGAATGGTGTGGGTAAACAGCCAAAACGTACGCCATCTGCCAGCACCGTTTGGTGGTGTTAAGGCCTCCGGTATCGGCCGGGACGGGGGTGACTACAGCTTTGACTTTTATATGGAAACAAAAAATATCAGTATTGCTATGGGTGATCATCCGATTAGTCAATTGGGAATAGTGGGTAGTGATTAGAAATAGAGATTAGAGGTTAGATATTAGATGTTAGTGGAGGTCTGCACATGAGCAGTATCAAGAGTTATAGAGATTTATTGGTCTGGCAAAAAGCCGTTGATTTGGTTGAGGAGATTTATAGATTGACTACAAAATTCCCAAAAGATGAAATTTATGGTTTAACCAGTCAATTAAGGAGATCAGCTGTTTCAGTACCTTCAAATATTTCAGAAGGTCATGAAAGGCGAAGCGCGAAAGATTTTAAGCGTTTTCTGCATATTGCACTTGGTTCTTTGGCTGAAGCCCATACTCAATTGATCATTGCCAGCCGGTTGAGTTACATTGAAATTGGTGACTTGAAAAAACTTGAAAACGAAATCATTCAGATTCAAAAAATGACACATGCTCTGATTCGCAACCTACCCACTAATATCTAACCTCTAACTTCTATCATCAAATAAAAATTATGTTACCAACTCCAAACTTAACTCCACCCTTCAACGTCGTTCGGGTTGCCTACGTTGATCTTGCCATTACAGACATGGGGTACAGCCGTGAGTATTATCACGACATTATCGGTTACCACATGGAAGATGAAACGGCCGATACCATGTACCTGCGCGGTATGGAAGAGCGGAATCATCACTCGCTAGTTCTGCGGAAAGCGAACAAGCCCATCGTGAATGCCTTAGGCTTTAGGGTTTTAACTGAAGAAGATTTAGACAAAGCCCATGCGTTTTATACTGGCTTGGGGCTCCCGGCCGAATGGGTTGAGCGCGTGGCTCAAGGGCGGACGCTAAAAGTTCGAGACCCGTTCGGTGTACCCTTTGAGTTTTACGCCACCATGGACTTTGTCGATGACATTATCCAAAAATATGGACTGTATCACGGCAGCCGGGTTCAAAGGATTGATCACGTCAATTTGTTCCATAATGATGTCAATGCAGCCACCAAATGGTATTCAGAGATCGGGTTCCAAATGACCGAAGCCACCATTGGTGATATCAATGATATAAGCTCAGATATTTGGGCCAGCTGGATGCACCGGAAAGGTGGTGTACACGATATCGCATTTACGAATGGGAAAGGTCCAAGGCTGCACCACATCGGCATCTGGAACCCATCGATGATGGACATTATTCACCTGTGTGACACGCTGGCGACGACCGGACATGCAGATGCGCTTGAGCGAGGCCCCGGCCGACACGGAATCAGCAACGCATTTTTCCTGTACATTCGGGACCGCGATGGTCATCGTTTTGAGCCGTTTGCGTGTGACTACCTCACCGTTGATCCAGATTTGCCACCCCG
>JBCCSO010000936.1:0-2055 GCA_039199965.1 Chloroflexota bacterium
AAGCCAAGCGCAATACCTCCGGCCGGTTCAAGACCAAAGTTGGGAAAGAGCTGGTAAGCAAACAGCAAGCTTAGCCCGATCATCATCACAATTTGCACGACGGCGGCAATCACCGGTGTCCATGTGTCTTGTAATGAATAAAACGCTCGTGCAATTACCTCCAACCCGGCCAATGGCAGGATGGCAAGCGCGTAGAAAAATAGGGTGGTGGCGACCAGCGTCGTGTCGGCAGGAGTGAACGCTCCACGTTCTAGCAGAATCGTCACAATCGGCCGCTGCAACAGGATGACGCCAACTGTCATCGGCAAGCCCAAAAACAGGATTGAGCGCAATGCTCCTGTCAGAATTTGGCGCATCTCTGCCAATTTGCCCTCGGCTGCCAGCGTAGCCATTGTTGGGAATGAAGCTACGCCTACGGCTTGTCCCAGCAAACTGTACGGCACCAGCATAATCCGATTGGCGTAATCTAAAGCTGGGACAGCACCAGAGACCAGAGATCGGGCCAAAATAGGAGTAATAAAAGGGTTCAGGTAGCTAAAAGACAAGCCCAAAATGCGCGGCCCCATTAGGGTCAAGACCTGTTTAACACCTCCGTCTCCTGTCTGAAAAATAGGTCTATATCTAGCATCGTTGCGAATCAGTGCAGGAACCTGCACCAGCGCGTGCAGCAGAGATCCAGCGACCGCTCCCCAAGCTGCTCCGGTGATGTTGGGGGCAAACAAAACGGTGCCTAAAATGATGCCCAAGTTGTACATGGCACCCGCTAAGGCAGGTGCAAAAAAGTGTTGCTTAGCATTAAGCGCCGCCATAAAAACACCGCTGAAGCCAAATATGACGACGGAAATGAGCATGATGCGGGTCATTTGCACGGTGAGGGTGAGCAATTCGGCCGCTTCTGGTTTGGAAAAATCGATGAACACGCTCACCAAAGGACGGGCGAAAATCATCGCAAGTCCGGCCAAAACCAGCATCAGCAGAAAGATGAGGTTCACGACGGCCGAAAACAGTCGCCATCCACCCGGTTCATCATTACGGCTGACATACTCTGTAAAGGTAGGTATAAAGGCTGATCCCAACGCACCGCCCGCTACCACGTTGAAGATTAAATCGGGCAGGCGCAATCCCAGCAGAAACCCTTCAACTTCAAGCCCCGTTCCGAAATAGTTTCCTAAAACGGCCACCCGCACAAGCCCAAACAGCCGGGTGATTAGCAGAAAAACCGCCACAATACCGGCCGCACGGAGCAGGCGCGCGCCTGAGGATTGATTGTTGCTCATGGGGGTGATTGTAGGCAAGAGGGGATGAGAGACAAGAGATCAACTCTCAACTCTCATCCATCAATAAAGCTACTGGTAAATCACAACCGATGGCTGTGGAGAAAGCCGCATGACATCGGCCGGTGTCATCACCGGGCTATCCCAGTCATAGAAAAGTTTGAATCCGCCGTACTCAAAGCCGGGCTCCACCGCGTACTGATTGTAGTCTGCAATCTTTACCCCGGGTCCACCAAAGCCGTCAGCGTCAATGACCAGTTCAACAAATGGAAAGTTTTGAATTTGCTCTTTGTTAGCGATCATGCTGTCTTCAAACTGGTGGATAATGAGTACCTTGTTCATGCCGATCTCGAAGCCAACACCATTCAATTTTGCTTGAACAGCGTTGATTTGCTCGGCCGTCATCGTGCCCAATTGCTGGCCGGGGGTACCGCCATTCAGCATGACAAATTCTGGGTCGATGGCCAAATGCACGTGTGGGTCGTACATGAGTCCCCAGAGGCGTTCAAACTCCTCATCAATATTGGCGTGTCCTGGCTGGATGTCTAGAACTACTGCAAATCCTTCTTCTTTCGCGGCCGTTAACCATGCTTGAATAATGCCCCAATCTAACCAGTGATTGTAATTCCCATCATCACCAGGCCATGCGTCAGCCACGGTCGTGATGATGTGATAGGTGGGAACAATAAATTTGCCATCTTGCACATGGGGTTCATACTCCGCACGCAAGTTGCGCAAAGCACCGTTGGTGTAGTAGCGCGGCACAGCGCCTAAAATGCCC
>JBCCSO010000937.1:0-2055 GCA_039199965.1 Chloroflexota bacterium
CCCAATTGTCTTCGGTCACACCAAAGCCATCCAGCATCATTTCTGAGCGGAGCCAGCCCGGCGTCAGAGCCACGGCTGTACAGCCATGTGGCTTGAGTTCGTGATTCAGCGCAAACGCCAGTCGAATAATCGCCATTTTGGCTAAATCGTAGTAGGCGGTGCAGCGATAATGTTCTTGATTGTATTCAAGCGTGCCATCAGTCATTTCTACCACCAATCCCCCTTTGTTTTTGATGAGCAGAGGCAGAGCATAATGACTGGTTATAAGATAGGTTTTAATGGCCAAATCGATAAGGTGCATCCCTTTCTCAAGCGAATGTTCCCAGATCGGTTTGTTCCATTCAATGATCTTTTCTGCCCCCCAAATGTCGTTGACTAAAATGTCGAGGCGGCCGTGATCCGCATTAATCTTCTCTACTAATGCTTCAACTTGAGATTCAATTAAATGATCTGTTGGCACCGCAATGCCTACGCCACCTGCGGCCGTTACCAATTCTGCTGTCTCTTCGATGGTCTCCGGCCGATTGTACTCAGATCGCTTCTTCCTTGTAGTTCTTCCTGTGACGTAAACCGTGGCTCCGGCCGCCCCTAACTCAATTGCAATACCTCTCCCCGCACCACGCGTTGCACCCGCAACCAGCGCAACCTTTCCTTCAAGTGATGACATTTTTGCCTCCGACTGAATAGGTATTTCAGGAGACCTAATTATATTTGAATTAGCCCAAAAGAACAAATGATCTACTTTTGCTCGCGAAGGCTTTTCAACTCCGAAAAAAGCGATTTGTAGGCTCTTTTTTATACTGATCTAGTCGAAAATAGTCGGTAAGTAAATCTGAATATCTGTGGGCATAATGGTCATGGTGTCTGAATAGATTGCGGTGTTTTGAGCCATTGCCGAAAGCGTTATGGTATACGCTTCATAATTGGTTAGCTCACTCAATGAGTAGCTGCGGGTTGGCTCGGGTAGATCGTCGACGATAGTTGAATTGCTATCTGAAGCTGACTGGTATTCGATTTTCCAAGTGGTGGTATTGGCTAAACTTGAGTCTATTATCCACGTTAGCTCAATTGCTTGGCTTAAAGCTGATCCAGAAAGCCTTAGCGTCGGGACAAATTCATACGCCCCAATGTCAAAGCCATCGCCCTGAGGTCGCAGGGCACCTTGTGAATCTGTCGCCACTCCTTCTGCGCTCAAATCAATTCCTTGATCAACCGCTGGTGAGTTTACGGTTAAGCTGTAATCAGAATTGTTTGGATCATTAAACTCCACCTCTGCCACGGTTGCTGCCAAAATGTTGTGACTTTCTGTGACATTGACGTTGCTGTTTAGCAGCCGCCAGTATGAGTCATTTCCGGGATTAACGATGATGTTGTTTTGCAGCAGGTTGGGCGTAGTGGCCTCATCCATATACAGCACGATGCCATCTTCACCCGGTTCAATAACGGTGTTGTTCATGTATGCGTGCCCCGAGCCAACTTTTCTGTCGTCTGCAAAGATGCCCATACGGCCGGGATGAACAATGAGATTGTTATAAACCTTATGCCCTGTACCAAACATCATTAGGGCGGTACCCGGGCCGTTTTCAATAAGATTGTTGAAAACATGCACGCCTGAATATCCGATTTGCATCCCATTGTCCTGATAGTTGGCAAACGGCCGTTGACCGGATCGAGAAATGTGGTTGTTGTACACCATGGCATCAGGAGCAGAGCTAACCTGAATGCCTTCAGCGCCGGTATCATCGGTCCGGTTATTGTAGACCTTTAAATTTTCAATCAGATGGCCGTAGACAGTCGTCTCTTGCCCGTTGCAAGTGACCGTGTAGCCATCGCTAAACGTGAAGCCGATATAGAATCCTTCTCCATCCTCCATGCTGTGGGCGTAATTGTCGTGAACTGAAATGTTGGTCATGACAAAATTTTCGCGCCACGTGCTAGGATCACAATTAGGGTCTGTTTTGATCATGAATCCAGCAAACCCGGCCGCATATGTTTCAATATGATCAACTTCGATATCGGTGCTGAGGCTGCCCACAAATACAGTCCCGCCTGAGC
>JBCCSO010000938.1:0-2052 GCA_039199965.1 Chloroflexota bacterium
ATTAAGCGCTTGAGTCGCCTAGTTGAAGATCTGCGGGTGCTGTCACGGGCTGATGCACACAATATGGAAGTGGGTCATGAGGAAGTCAATCTAGTCAACTTAATCCGTGCGCTACAGCGGGAGTTCGACAAGCAGATTCACGAGAAAGGGCTGACCATAACCTTGGACACCTCTGAAGATCCTTTCATCGTGAAAGCGGCCGCAACCCATATGCGGACGGCGCTGCGCAACGTGCTGGAAAACGCGATCAAGTACAACACGGCCGGGGGCACGGTCAGTATTTCTTTAAAGAATGTAGAACGCGATCAACAGTCATTTCATCAACTCTCAATGATCGATTCTGGTATCGGCATTCCGGCCGAGGATCTGCCCAATTTGACCAAGCGTTTTTATCGTGTAGACAAAGCGCATAATCGTGACATTCCGGGGAGTGGTTTGGGGCTGAGTTTGGTAAATTCGATTGTGGGGCTGTACGGCGGCCGGTTGGAGATTGTGAGTGATGGGGTTGGGCAAGGGAGTCAGGTCACAATTTTGCTACCAAAGGGAGTTGGCAGTTAACCAAATCGTGTAGGGGATAAGCATTCGCATGAAATGACTTGAATGTGAACACAAGCTCCAGCGAATGTCTCTCCCCGGTTGAATATATAACAAATGAGAGCATAAAAGCCCCATTCCCGTTTCGTGACACACAGTCTATTTTTTGCCATAATTGCCGCATGAACGAACGGGACCGACAAGATCAAGAATCAATCAGCCAAATCAATAGCGAGGGCGGTGCTGTTACGCAAGGGGATGTCAACGTAGGCGGCAATTACACCGGCCGGGACTCACATCAAACGACCATCATCAATAACTATTACGGCACAGAAAACCCAGATGAAAAACCGGCCGATCCGTGGGAGCAGTTCAACAACCTTCCCCTTGACCAAATTCCAGAGCGGGGTGACCTTGCCAGTGTCTCCTTTTTTCGCCTGCGCAAAAACCAAACCTTTGTCGGCCGACGCGAAGAACTCCAGACGATCGCCCAATTCATCAAAGAAGGAGACAAAACGGTTGCCATCGCCGCCACCGGGTTGGGCGGGATAGGCAAGAGCCAGCTTGCGGCCGAATTTTGCCATCGGTACGGCCGCTACTTTGCGGGCGGAGTCTTCTGGCTCAGCTTTGACAACGAAACATCCGCCCGCACCAGCCTGCTTGAAAGTGCTAGCCACCTCAACCCGGCATGGGGTCAGCTTGATGCCCCCGATCAAATAAAAAGGGTGCAGGGGCCAGACGGATGGCAGGCGAACATCCCCAGACTGCTGGTGTTTGACAACTTGGAAGATCCTCAACTGCTGGAGCAGTATCAGCCAACTGTGGGCGGCTGTAGGGTGCTGCTCACCAGCCGGTATGGGGATTGGGAGCGCAGCGGCCTAAATGTGGAGCCACTTCCATTAGAAACCCTACTTCGGCCGGAAAGTATTGCTTTAGTACAAAAGCTAGCATCCCGTTTGACCGATGAGGAAGCGGGCGAAATTGCCCAAGAGCTTGCGGATTTTCCTTTGGCTCTTCATTTGGCTGGATGTTTTTTAAGCCATTATTCAATGGAAACTCCAAAGATTTATCTAGAGAAGCTTAGAGAATCAGATTTAATAAATGAATTAGATCATCAAGCAGACAGGATCGAAAAAAACAGATTAAACCCAACGAATCACACTTGGCATGTTTCCAGAACATTCTTGAGAAGTTATCTAAAACTTTTACCTGAAGACAATGATTCCGTCTACGAAAGTAACATTAAGAGCATTTCACAAAAAATTCTGTATGTACTATCTCTCTTGACACCTAATCATCCAATTCCTATTGATTTGCTATTGAATGCAAATAATCTAAAACTCATTGAAGAGCATTTTTTAGATGAGTACAGTATTCAAGATGCGTTGAGTTTGCTTAGTAAGATAGGTTTAGTACAAACTTCAAACTTCGAGAATAAACAAAAACTTATCACAATACATACTCTTCTAAGTCAATTTGCGAGAAATAAACTTGAAAATTTTCAGTTAATTTCCAACA
>JBCCSO010000939.1:0-2050 GCA_039199965.1 Chloroflexota bacterium
AGGGATCCACATACGGGATGAGCGCATCGGACCAGTCATCATGAAAGAAGAAAAAGAAGAGAATCTGCTCGCTGAAATTTTTGCGCTGGGCAAAAAACTGCCCATCGGTACCGCTTTTGTTTTTTTTGCTATCGGGAGTGTAGGCACTCTCGTTTTTGATACGTGGGCAAACTGGAACGAGCCTGCACCCATTTACTTTCAACCTGCTCCACCCACGGCTACCCCAATGCCGACGAGCACACCTGAGCCGGTAACCATCTTTATTAACGGACAGGTGGCGCAGCCGGGCATTTATACGCTGCCATATGACTCGATGGTGCAAGACGCATTAAATGCGGCCGGTGGGTTTACGGCCGAAGCCTTTGAGGATGTGGTGAATCTCGCGCAGCCGCTAACCGATGGGATGCAAGTGTATGTACCGGCAAAAGATGATTCTGCGGCCGTAGCTATCCCTTTGATTTCAACGCCACCAATTATCAGCAAAGATGGGGTATCAAGTGGACTGATTAATCTCAATTCAGCCACCAAAGCTGAGCTTGAGACATTACCCGGTGTGGGGCCCAGTACAGCTCAAAAAATTCTAGATTTTCGTGAAGATAATGGTTCCTTCAGCACGATTGAGGGGGTCATGGATGTGGCTGGAATTGGCCCCGCAAAGTTTGAGCAGATGGCTGAATTTATTACGGTTGATGGTTGAGAAATCATTTGTGTAAACATACCGATATGGGTTCGCAGCAATTCTCCATATTAATCAAGTGGTTCGTAGCCCAGCTATTGCGATAAATGATTTCAGAGGTACCTTCATGTGAGATTTTTAGCTCAGGCTAATCAACCCTTAGAGCATCATCACCGGCCTATACATAAAGGAACTTGATTGACCCAACGTCAGCTTCAAATCTTCCTATGACGTCTATTCCATTAGAGCTCAATATGTTGGTTCAACGTTAAAGTATCCAACCAACGATAAAGCTCAACGTGAGGATCTGGCTTGTAGACAAAATAGAAATGCTGATTTTGATCAATAACGTGTTCACACAACGGTTGTTTTCAAAACAAATCATCCCCTAAATAGGTGGTTGAATGATTTTGAAAGAGGTGAGACCTGTCATGAGCCATCTCTTGGCTGCATTTCGTTCGCAGTCTTACTTTTCTGCTCCATCTTGAGGGGTAATCATTTCTGGAAAGCAAGCCAATACATGCTCATAATTCGGTTAAACCATTAAAGAGAGAAGGACCGCATGATAATAGTGGGTCACTCCCTTGGAGATGAAATCTTTTGACGATACCCTCTACTAACGACTAGGTTTCGCTTGTTGTCAAGCTCAAATTCAAATTGAGAATTGCTGGTAACCACTCATGTTGCATACTTGCCTGAAAAAGATATCGGAAGTTTCGTTTACTTGAGAGACCATCGGCTGGGCTGGAAAAATTTTCGATGTTTGGTTGTGCATAACTCGTTAGGCTTGTACTCTAAATTTGCGTGATTTAACGAGAGAAAAATCGAGAATAGCGGAATGGTTCTAAACGTTCCGGCCGCTCACCTGTGTACATCCAGTTAGCAATATGTCGGGCCGTTGACGGGGCGATTGCCCAGCCGTGACCGCACCAGCCTGTTGCCACCACCATGTTTTCTGCGCTGTCAAAAGTGTCAATAATTGGCACCCCATCTTGGCAGACCAACTCCGGCCGTTCTACTGAAACTTCCGCTACTTGAACCCCATCCAAGCATGGATAAGTGGCTACCGCTTGAGCCAAATTTCCCTGAACCTGATCATCGGCCGGTTCAACTTTTCCGGTTGATGAGTTAAGTACGCCGTGCCATCCTCCCGAAATCATGACCCGATTGCCGGGCGAAGGCTTCATCGCCAGTACTCGGCTGGCATGGCCGACAAGGTGTTGTATAGGCTGAGGTTCCACCGGCTCTGTGTGCATCACTTGAGGCTGCATCTTCCAGACCGGAAGCGTTACCCCAATCTGCTCAGGCAAAAAGGTCTGGATGTGTGCGTTTGAAGCCAGCAGCACTTTTTTTTCCACAGGGATACGATCACTC
>JBCCSO010000940.1:0-2031 GCA_039199965.1 Chloroflexota bacterium
CCAAACGCGCATCCGCTGCAGACATGGACGTGGGGTGAATTCAAGTCACGCTGGGGGTGGGAGATGCGGCCGACTGTGTTTCACAACGGCCCCACGTTGGTTGCGGCCGCCATGATTCTGCGCAGAAAACTGCCGTATACCGGCTGGAGCGTACTTTACGTGCCCAAAGGACCCGCTTTTGACTACGAAAATGAAGCGATCCGTCAGGCAGTTATTTTCCATTTGCAAGATATTGCGCGGCGCGAGCGAGCCATCTTTGTAAAAATTGATGCTGATGTGCCCATGATGATAGGAGAAGAACCAAAGGCTGTTCAGCCGGGCACAACGATGGCACAAGAACTGGCTCAGCGTGGCTGGCGAGTTTCATCTGATCAGATTCAGTTTAAGAACACAGTGCTGTACGATGTTACTCGCTCTGAAGATGAGATGTTGGCCAGCATGAAGCAAAAGACCCGCTACAACATCCGTCTGGCGGGGCGTAAGGATGTGACCATACGCACCGGCACGGCTGATGACCTGTTGGCAACCTATGAAATGTATCGGGTGACGGCAGAGCGGGATCGTTTTGTGATCCGGCCGCAAGCATATTATTTGGACGGCTGGAAAGCGCTGATGGATGCGGGGCATGCACGGCTGCTGATCGCGGAGTATGAAGGCAAACCATTGGGTGCTGTCATCATCGTCTATTTTGGTGGTCGGGCACTGTATATGTATGGGGCATCAACGGGGGAAGAGCGAAAACGAATGCCAAACTATCTGCTCCAGTGGGAAGCAATTCGCTGGTCAAAACAAGCAGGGAATAAAGTGTATGACTTCTGGGGTGCGCCCGATGTGTTTGAGGAGTCTGACCGGATGTGGGGAGTATACCGATTTAAGCAAGGGTTTAACGGAGATGTGACCCATCATATTGGGGCATGGGATTACCCAAACAAGCCTCTGTTGTATTGGGCATTTGCCACGGCCGTTCCGTGGATGCTTTCTATTGCTAAGCGGTTTTCTAGCTAGCGGTTTGTCAATCATGGTGTGATGGAAATATCGGCAAGACAAACCACTGTAGGCTACGTCAAGAGTTTCCATCTATCCATCCTTGACGTAGTATTAGTTCTCATGCTTGTAAGCTTTCCAACGGCTTAGCTGGTGCCTACTCATCACCTCAGAAGGTTCAAAGACACAATCTTGCTGAGTAAATTGTTTATAAAGCTCAAAAAATGGTTGATACAATTTATTGAGAGGCACTTCATCTAGCAAGACGTTATGTACTTTTCGAAATGATTTGATTTCAACGAGGCACTGTAAATAGATATTAGAAAGCTGATCATGCTCTAGATCATTAAACATAGGTACCTCTCTTTTGCAGTAGCGACAATATCGGATTTTCATTTAATTAAATTTAATGAATAGGATAGTGATGTGTCAGGTTTTTGTTGTCGCTTGCCAAATAGTTCTCGCGGCAAACATTCTGAGTTCTTCATTCTTGATTCCTCATTGGCAATTGTGTTCACAACTGCAATATCTGGCTTCAACAGGCTCAACCATTTACCGAGAAGGGTAAGCTGAGCCTGTCGAGGTTGAGTTTAATAAAATGAAGAATGATTGTGCTAGCTATTGACCTTGTCCCGCATGGTGACAAATTCTTCGGCCGAAGTTGGATGGATACCAACCGTCTCATCAAACACCGCTTTGGTTGCACCCGCTTTCAACGCCACCGCAAAGCCTTGAATGATCTCACCGGCCGAATCGCCAACCATGTGAACGCCCAACACCTTGTTAGAATCTGCGTCTACAACCAGCTTCATCATCGTCCGCTCTTCATTGCCGCTGATCGTATTGCGCATGCCTTTGAACGAAGCGCGATAGATGTCGATATTTTCAAAACGATCGCGCGCTTCAGATTCGGTTAGGCCAACGGTGCCTTCATTTGGCTGGCTAAAAATCTCAGTCGGAACATTGTCATAGTAGATGGTGTAGTTGGTGCCTGCGTATAGGTTGAGTGCCAACTGCATTCCATGCTGTGTGGCGATGGGTGTAATC
>JBCCSO010000941.1:0-2029 GCA_039199965.1 Chloroflexota bacterium
GCTAGCTCTTTCTCTCTGGAGAATCGATTCCGGGCCATCTCGACTTTTACCAAAGAGCTTCCTTACGTTTGACTTAAGGGGGGACCTCTTCACCAGATATTTTCTCGTATCCATCATGAAAAATGCTAAAATCCTGTCGAGTTACACAGAGCGATAGTGATTTTATGCATGAATTTGATCGAGATTTAAGCATTGTTGTGCCCGTCTACAACGAGGAAGAGAGCCTCATTCCTTTGCATACAGAAATTACAGCGGCGCTGGCTGATACCGGTATCGATTATGAAGTCATTTATGTGGACGATGGGAGCAAAGATCGCAGCGCAGAAATTATTGAAGACCTGCATGATGAAGACCCGCGCGTGGTGTTGGTCAGCTTTCGGCGAAATTTTGGACAAACGGCCGGTTTTGCAGCCGGATTTGACACCTCCACCGGCCGCATCGTCATCACACTAGATGCTGACGGGCAAAATGATCCGGCCGATATCCCGACACTGTATGCCAAGCTAGATGAATCTGGGGCTGATGTGGTCAACGGCTGGCGTGTGAATCGTCAAGATGGTTTTTTGCTGCGTAAGGTCCCATCAAAAATGGCCAACTGGCTGATTGCCCGCTCTTCAGGCGTCAACCTGCATGATCGTGGCTGTTCGATGCGGGCGTTCAAGCAAGAGGTTGTGCGTGACCTGCGGCTGTATGGGGAAATGCATCGCTTTATTCCTGAACTGGTCAACAATGCTGGATACGAGATGGTTGAGGTCCCGGTCAATCATCGGCCGCGTGTGGCAGGCGAGTCTAAGTACGGTATCTCACGCACGTTTCGGGTGATGTTGGATTTGGTGACCGTCCTGTTCCTACGCTCATACGCAGACCGGCCGATGCACATCTTGGGCTGGATCGGCATACTGTCTGGGGTAGGCGGTATGGGTATCCTAAGCATCTTGGGGCTGCGCAAGGTTTACTTCGGCGTTTTTGAAGGATGGGAAGCCTTCCACGCTTATGAGATCGGGGCTCGGCCGCTATTCTTGTTGGGTATCCTGCTGATTATTTTGGGCGTGCAGTTTCTGGTGACGGGGCTTGTAGCAGAGCTTGTTGTGCGGACCTATTACGAAAGCCAAAATAAAACGGTCTATAGAATTAAGGCGATGGTGGGGAAAGACCTGCCTGAGCGGTATCATTCCTAACCCACGAATAAGCGGGTTTTTGAAATCATCAATCGTATAAAATTGGAGGCTCTCATGACAGATTTGATAATCAAAGGTGTTGATAATCAATTGCTCACTGCTCTAGAAAATAGAGATTCCGAAAGTGGGGTAAGTGTTAATTCATTAATCCTTCAAATTTTGAGCACACATGTAGACAAAGCTGCAGGCCCAAAAGGGAAATATCACGATTTAGATCATTTGGCTGGGACGTGGACTGAACAAGAGTTTGAGGAGTTTAATTCGGCATTAAAATGGGCTGGCGAGAGTTAATACTCTGTAACAAAAGTATTTTTAATAAGTCTCTGTCTGGGATTTTTACGATTAATGGGACATGTGATTCTCAATCCCGCAGATCGCATGAATCCCAGATAATATAAAAGTGAAAATTATATTTGTTACAGAGTAGTTAATCTACCAACCCTAATCATTTAAACTACGTTCTATATCAAAACGGAAGTTCTTACACAGTGCGATCTCGGCTTCGACAAGCTCAGCCTACCCTTTAATGGCAGAAATCTGAGCCTACAGAATTTTGTGTTTAAGAAAGAGATTTCTGATTTCGTTTTGCGATCATTTCAATGGCATCAGCCAAATGTTCATCCTGAATATTGTAATCGTCACGCTCAACCCGCAGCTTGTGGGCCTCAAGCAAAACTTCTGCGTGGGTGCTGCCAATCGGAGGCTCAAATTTGTAGGTCGCCAACTCAATTAGCAATCCCAAAGGATCACGGAAGTAAATTGAGTCCATAAAGCCCCGGTCTTTGTTCCCGCTGTGCTTAATGCCTGCTTCATCTAATCTTTTCGCCACTTGGGTGTAGGTGACACGTGAC
>JBCCSO010000942.1:0-2029 GCA_039199965.1 Chloroflexota bacterium
AATGCTAATAAACGACATTAAATGCAGGCAAGCTTCAGGCCCTGTGAAATAAGGCAGATGGACTGGGACAACATTGACGTGTGGCATTGCTTCTTGAAGTTGCTTTAGCCCTTCCTGATTGGTGCGGAAACCTAGACCAACCGCCAGTGTTTTCTCATCGATCCATAGTAAATCTCCGCCTTCTGCCAGAGCGTCACCGCTTAAGCGATAGTGGATGGGAACCCCAGCTTTTTCAAGAGCCTTGCCGATGGCGTCTTCCTCACCTTTGCGCAGCTCTTTCCCCATATTGAGCAAAATTGCTCCGTCTTTTGAAACAATGACGGGGTCATGGGTAAAGATGGCATCCGCATGGTCTGGCAAGCTTTCCTCATGATAGATTACTTCAGATCCAAATGACTTGATTATGCCTACGAAATCATCGTGCTCCGCATGTGCAGCGTCTATTTGGGGTTGGCTAGTGTAATGCCACTTTTTGGGATCAGCATCTCCAAATACTTGATCCGGCCGACGAACAACCACCCTTTTTAGTGGAGCAACCATACTTTGGGCACCAAAACTCATTTTTCCTCCAACAGTTAGGCCGCCTGATTTTTACTGTAGCAAAGCTTGTACTTCTTTTCGCTGCTACAGATATAAGGGGCATTACGGCCGACCTTTACCTTTCTTTTTGCGGTTTTTTTTACTTTCGATCTGTCTGGCTTTGCTTACAAAATCTTGAGACGAATCAGGTCCTTGCGTTTCTGGCGCATTAAGCATACTGTTCATCATGTCTTCAAAATTCCCGACTGATTCATACTTTTTGAAAATATCAAAAGGCTCAGGTTGACGTGGTTTTTGTTTACCTAGATAAAATTTCTCATATCGATTTCGAGATAACTTGCTTGAATCGATAATCCCTTGACGCATCATGGCTATGATTGTTTTGTAACTGGCTTCATCTCGTAGTTTTCCTAAAGCAACTGCGATATCTCCCCACATCTCATCTTTTGGTGCAGATATACCACCTCTTGAAGTTAAAGGTGGAAGTAAGTCTCTTAAGACGTGTTGAATTTCGCTTCTGGCTTCATTGTTGACAAGTGCTATATCTGTCAAAATTGTGATAGATACTGCTTTCCCGTTATGCCACTTATTCAGAGTGTTCATCTTTGCGATAGACGAAAAAACGGGTATGGATACGGTGCCAAACGCAGCCGGATCTCGATCTAGCCCATCAACGGTAACATCATCGCTCCAAGTGGTACGGTATAGTTCGCCAATCAATGGAATAGCCTCAACTGCTTTCATTTGAATAAGTAGACGGCCGGTGATGATCCCCACCTGACGCATAGGATCACTAGAATCTAAACTAGACAGGTTTTCACTCAACACCCGGCCGAATAGATCCAGCAGTGGCCGCTTATAAATTTTTGAAGAGTCAACAATATTTTTGAGCAGCGATATGTCTGGCCGCCGCCCAGCAGTGCTCAATGCTTCATAAAGTGCATTTTTTTCTAAACTAGTCATTTATGTTTCCGTAAAAAGGGGTAGCTAGAGTTGCTGTCCGAATGTTTCCCCCGAGATGGTCGGAAGAATCCCTCAATTTGCCTAGAACTACAATCGGACAGCAGGATAAGCATAAAGCACGAATATTTCACCTTTTCTCGCAATCCTACATGTCGTTTAATTTCCCCACATTAACATATCTGGCTAAATTCTCAATCTTTTCCGGCCGATTATCAAGTTCAAGGGTGTCATTTTCCAATAGATCTGTTACCACTATATCAAGAAGATGATTGCTTGGAATCAATGATTTATTTTCAGATACTTTTGGATTTGTGGAGCTAATGACGACCTGTCGTGTGTAATTGATACCGAGATTAATCGCTTCTCCTATTTCTCTGCCGAGAGCCAAGTTTGAGCAAATTGCGGCCGCTAGAATATTAGTATCGCTCTTTTTTCCATTTTCAATTGATTTAGAAATGTACGCGTAGTTTTGTGTTCGAGATGCATCTGCAAAGACACAGACGTTCTGATCAGATTCTACATCGGA
>JBCCSO010000943.1:0-2028 GCA_039199965.1 Chloroflexota bacterium
CCAGCGAGGAATGCGCTTTATATCAAGTGGCAGTGCAAGGGTCTGACGGAGCAATCCGCGCCATCTCGCTGTACGCGCTGGGCGATCTAGACGATGGATACAAAAATCATGAACTTTATTTAGATACGTTGGATCGAACGATTGCTGTCTTGTATTGCAGGGCATTTCACCGACCCCAATCACGATTTAAACCTAGCCATCGCGATTTAGCTGATTAATTTGCCCTGAGACATTCCATTTAAATTTGTGCCAGCTTCATAACGGTCGCTTCAGCGGCTCTTTGCGTCGGCTGGAAGTTGGGCTAGGGGAAATCAATATGATTTCAGTATAAGAGTTAGCCGTTTTACTCATTAACTCAAATCAATAGCTTAAAAACCTCAACAAAACGTCATGCTATTAGGACCAATTTTAGAGGTCGGAAACGGCCTTTTTTAATCTATACACAATTCCATCTTGAAACGGTTTGAAATACCCTCCAACTTTCATTCTATCATCTCATCAGCTATCTTCTGCGCCGCCCTTCGAAGAACTCAAGCAAGCCGTACCAGAGAAGCAAAAAGGCACCACCTTCATCCAAGTTGCCCACAAAAGGGGTGACATCGGGAATAAGTTCAATTATCCCGGCCGTCGGGTTTAGCATGTAAACCAAACCCACAATCGATAAAAGGTAAACCATGATCTTCGGAACGCCACGCTCCGATAGAGGTTTGGTCATAAACCCTCGCTCTCGTGGTTCTAATTGAGTTTCTTCTTTCAAAATTTTAATTTCCTTACTACTGCTGATTGCCATAATGTTATCTTTGTTGATTCAACAGATTTCCTACTTGGTTATTTTTATGTGGTGCGTATTGTGCAGTGTGCCTGCCACGCACCACGTTCAAACTGCTGAATTCTTAAATGAGTTCCCGCTCAACCACACCGGTTAAACAGCCAATTGCTCCGGCCGCTTTGCCCAGTTCGTCTACCGGAACAGTAACGCACTCAATCCCTAACCCTTCATAAAATGCTTGGGTATTTGGATTATTGGCCGCCATCAAAATTTTACGTGGGCCGAGCGTTACGAAGTTAAAACCAAACCCGTGCACCGCTTCATCTACATCTGGTAGAAAGTGCATGTGATATCCGGCTGCTTGACACGCCTCCACCGCTCTGTGAACCAGCCGAACCGGGTAGCCGATGGCAAGGTCTTTATCGACCAGACGCAACATTCCCATGAGGTGCATTGAACCCACCGGCATATCAACCTGTACGGTAGAAACGCCCATTTGTTCCATAGTCGCTGTGATTTGTGCGGCTCCTGCGTCGTTTGTGCGTAAGCCCCGGCCGACAAAAAGCTGGTCTGGTGTCAGGTACATTGCGTCAGCCCCTTCAAACGTACCCCGGCCGCCAATGCTTCTAACAATCGGCACACCCAATTGAGCCAACTTGCTGGCGGCTACCCGTTCTTCACCCGCTCGAACTTCCGATGCGGGGCGCGCCATCATCACCCCTTCATGGGTCATAAACAACACGTCTGCCATAAACATCTGGTTGGGTGTGGGTGTGCCTGATGGCTCCGCATAATGCACCGTTATCCCATTGTCACGATAGGCTTGGGCGATAGCATCGTGCTGCGCCTGTGCTCGTTCTAAGTCGAGCTTGTCTAGCATTTGGGCTGAGTTGGGATCATCGTTCAAAATTTCCGCCCCCGGCCGATGAAGGATGACCTGCTTGAGGGGCATATACTCGCTGTTTTGGCCGCATTGCCCCCAGATGTTTCCTAGTTCATTGGTCAATGTTTTTTCTCGCGGCCGCCATCCGGGACCGCCGTAGGCTGCGTGTAAAAGTGGTTGTTCTCGTTTGCTCATAGCTTTGTTTAGCTTGATCAGCACTTCAGCTTAATCAGCTAATCAGTATGTAGGCGCAGCGACCTGACTAGCTGAAAGCGAAACGTGCTGATTCAGCTATTAAAGATTTCCTGCTTCCATTGCTTCTAAAAGTTTCATGTCTTTGTGGACTGGATCGGCCGCGACGAGGGCCGCAACGCGC
>JBCCSO010000944.1:0-2017 GCA_039199965.1 Chloroflexota bacterium
GATGGTTGGCGTCATGTGGCTGCTGAATCCGATTAGTATGTGGCTGGCGGTGGGTGTAGGGGCGGCCGTTTATCCGCTAGGGCTGTGGCTGCTAGGCTTTATTGGGGAGGAGGAGCGCAAGGTGTTGGGGAACATTTTGCCCGATGGGATCAGTCGACGGATTGGGCTTAGCTCAGCCGTAGACTAAAGATCGCGCCAGCGGTACGGGCTGATGTTGTTCACGAGCTTGCCTGACTTCAGCGTAAACCGAACCTCTCGCTCAACCCCCTCAAACGACAGTGGCCCGATTATAAACCTACAGCGAAGCTTACAAAGACAGTTTTTAAAGGGTCTAAAAGCCTATTTTCTTGCCCCCTTTTCTTGAGTACCTTATTGCAATAAAAAGACCACCACTCTAGCGAAACGTTTTGCATTTATGATTTCATCTCAAGATTCAACCAGCAGCATTCCCATCATTGACTACTTTCTCCCAAATGAAGATTTTTCATCAGCAGATGGAGCAGCGCAAAAACAGCAGCTGCGGTTGCTGATTTTTGGATGTATTTCTGGCGGTGCTGTCACATTTAGTTTTTGTTTACTAGGTGCTTTGTTTTTAGGCCTGCCTTCTTTGATTTTGCTCAGTGCTATCATTTTTGGCTGTTTTTACACCCTCATTCTGTACCTTATTAAGTGGGGTGTAGATTTCAATATTACAAACACGCTTTCTTTTCTAAACGCGCACATCTTGGTCCTTTCATTTACCGGCCTGATGGGAGGCATTCATGGCGCAACGGTTGCATCACTAATCTTTCTACCCTTTGGCTCAATTTACGTATACGGCCGACGACTGGGATTAATTTCGAGCGGCATCATCATCACGTCATTCTGCACGTTTTATCTTTTTCAAGATCTGCTTGAGCAAGTTTCTCTTTTGTCCGGATCAGTTTACGAGTCCCTTTACACTCTTTTTTCAATTGCAATCATACTTGTCATCACATTTCTAGGAATAAGCTTTAGTAATTTCCAACAAAGCTCCGTTGTGCAGCTTGAGAATATTTTAACTGACTTAAAGATTGCTAAAGACAATGCTGAGGCTGCAACCCGAGCAAAAAGTGAGTTTTTGGCCAACATGAGCCACGAAATTCGCACCCCGCTCAATGGCGTCATCGGCATGGCGGGTCTGGCGCTCGATTCTGACCTAACAAACGAGCAAAGAGATTTTCTAGAAACGATTCGAAATAGTGGGGATTCGCTGCTTACTATCATCAATGACATTTTGGACTTTTCTAAGGTTGAGGCGGGCAAAATTGATCTAGAAGAACAGCCGTTTGACGTACGCCGCTGTGTAGAAGACGCGCTTGATCTTTTGGTCAGCAAGGCTCAAGATAAAGAGCTAGAAATGCTGTATGCTATTCCGTTTAATGTCCACACGGGTGTTATTGGAGATGTTACCCGTCTACGACAAATTTTGATCAACCTACTGGGGAATGCGATCAAATTTACGAATGAGGGGGAGGTAGCGATTGAGGTTTCGGCCGAAGAGCTAGCTGACAATCGCATCAAGTACTTATTCAATGTCCGGGACACCGGCATCGGTATTCCAGCAGATCGCTTGGATCGCCTGTTTAAATCATTTAGCCAAGTAGATGCATCCACAACGCGTAAGTTCGGTGGAACCGGTTTGGGACTGGCCATCAGCAAGAAGCTAAGCGAGCTGATGGGCGGCGATATGTGGGTTGAGAGCAAAGAGGGTGTGGGAAGTCAGTTCAAATTCACCGTTGTTTTTGAAAAGACAGAATTACCTAACCCAAGCTCTATTCACTCTGCATCTCCAATCAACATGATGGGCAAATCAGTTCTAATAGTGGATGACAACGCAACAAACCGCAAAATTCTGCGCCATCAGTTTGAATCATGGCATATGGTTCCAGCATGTGTCGATTCAGGCGCGGCCGCGCTCAGAACCATTCGCGAGGGTGAACAATTTGATCTGATCATTTTAGACATGCAAATGCCCGAAATGGATGGATTGATGTTA
>JBCCSO010000945.1:0-2006 GCA_039199965.1 Chloroflexota bacterium
GCAGGCACCAACATATTGAACGAGTCATTGCCCCCAGCTAAAAACAGACAAACCATCGCTTTGTAATCGTCATCCTGCCCACTGCTGGCTTGGAACGCAGCGGCCGTATTGGTCATCCGCATGTTGAGTAAAGTTGAAAAGAGTGAAGCTGATCCCACAGAAGCGCATGAGGCTTCACCCAAAAATTGCCGTCTTGAAATTTTTCTAGTCATAAGATTTTTCTTTTGGTGGATAGTGGCTAGTCAATGTCATTAAGTTAGTGGAAATTAGTCAGTCAGTATTCGGTGGGTCGGTAGGTCGGTGGCACAAAAGACCGACCTACTGATCTACTGAATACCGATTCACTTGCTTAACTTAATGACATTGAGTAGCTAGTCACTAAATCCACTATTTAAGGATGGCCCCTTCAGGACACGTGATCACCATCACAATGCCAGCCCGGACAGCGTCATCCCAATCTTCAGTTTCTGCATAGGCAGCCGTAAGTGCCGTTTCTAAAATAGAGAGCGTCGCCTGAGAAAGTGAGCCGTAGGCAAAAAGTAAATTGAGCCTGTCTAACAGGGCGGCCACGTCCCCTTCGGTTGACTGATAGGGTTGCAGATTCATCGTGACGCGAGAAACAGCCGGGAAACGCTGCTCAAAGCCGTCAACCTCCGCCTCCTCATCCCCTTCCATCCCTTCTGGCATGATCATGAGTTCATCGTCCCAAATCATCCGCTCAAAGAGGTTGTAGAGCTTAGTGACTGCTACGCTGGTAGCAATTTGGAACTCTGGCGCCGTTAATTCTGCCGAATTTAGCGGACCTAGCGGCCGGTAATCGGGTGAGAAAAAGTTGAACACGCTGGGCGAGGCAAACGGATACTGCCCCAGCTCAAATTCGAACTCAGGTTCGACCATGTTATAAAATAGGTCCTCATCGTTTTCGTTGGTAAGTTCTAATCCCCGACACAGATGCACGTAGCGCACAAACGGCTCGCGCAACATCCCGTGGGTGGGATCACTAATAAATGTGGTGTTGCGCGCTTCATCATCAAGCAGGATGGCTTTGACCACGGCCGCCATATCTCCTCGAACCCCGCTGCCGTTGTCATTAAACGCGGCCGCTACCCGCGAAATATAAGCGGGTGATGGATTAGATTTCACCATGCGCTGAATCAGCAAGCGCCCCATGAACGGTCCTACATTGGGGTGGTTAAACAGGTTGTCGATGGCGTCGTTCACATCCTGCATCCCATCTTGCCCGGCTGGCACAACGGTGCCGTTGAGCAGCCGTTTTTCACCCGGCTCGTGGTGCCGGTCGTACATGATCATAGGGGTAGAGGCTACGTCCCAGTACAGCCAAACTTTGGCAAAATCATCATCGTTGTTGATGTCCAGCCCTTCTTCTACCCAGATAGCCGACTGTGTGTAATTGAGGCCGGTAAAAATTTTGGCGAACTCGGCGATATCCTTGTTGTCGTATGTTGGAATATCGTTCCCTTGGCTATCTTTTTTGCGGCTGCCGTCTTGGTTAAGCTCAAACAGGCCGATTGAGAAAAGCTGCATGATTTCCCGCGCAAAGTTTTCGTCTGGAAAACGATTGGCAACAGGGTCAGCTTTCCGGTTGCCCGCATGGCTCAGGTAGTAGCCCATCGCTGGGTGCAGTGCAACATCCATCAACAAGTCGCGGAAGTTGCCAAAAGCATGTTTAAGCAGCATGTCGTAAAAACTAGCCACTGCGATGCTGGTGTCAACAAGCAAGTCGGTTCTGGTCGAGATCACCATAATTTCGCTCAAAGCCATCCCTACCCGCTGGCGCAGGACGTCTGGGTTGCGCATGATGGCCTGCCACCACGCCCAGCGGAATGGGTGAACATGTAATAACGGTTGATTCTCTACATAATAGACCTTGTCGACCACGTCCCACATGTATGTCAAGGTTTCGGTGGCTGGCAGTGCAATTTGATCATCAATCCAATTTTCAAAACCGCGAGCGGTGACTGCGTCAATTTCTGCCATCGTTGGGC
>JBCCSO010000946.1:0-1979 GCA_039199965.1 Chloroflexota bacterium
CGGCGATTGGGTGAAACAATGCCTTCTTGCAGCGCGGCCGCGACAGTCACCACCTTGAACACAGATCCCGGAGGATATTGTCCCGCAATGGCATGATTCAGAAACGGCTCGTACTCATTACGGATCAGCTGCAGGTAATAATCAACCGGAATTTCTGTGGAGAAGCGGTTGTTGTCCCACGTTGGAATATTGACCATCGCCAGAACCTGACCGTCACGTGGGTCGATTGCCACGACAACCCCCAGCTCAATTTCGCGGAATAGCTCTTGACCGGTGAAGAAGTCTTTGTCACCAAAGTTTCTGCGCTGATCCATATAATCGAGCAAAATTTCTTCCGATATGCGCTGCAGCTCTGTGTTAATGGTTAGATGGGCATTGTAACCGGCGACAGGGGGGGCAGTGACACCTAGCTGCTGGACTTCTCGGCCGGTCCAGTCAGTGACAATTTGCCGCTCACCTTTTTGGCCTGCTAAAAGCGGTTCGAGCGAAACCTCGAGGCCAGCCAGCCCCACACGATCGTCCCGCTCATACCCTAAATCAAGCCATCCCTCATTGGGTAACGGCCCCATAAACCCGATTAAGTGAGCGGTAAGCGGTCCGGTTGGATAGCGCCTAACCGGCTCTGGAATAATGCGTACGCCGGGAAGATACAAGCTTTCTTGCTCAATTAGGTATGCCTCTGTGATGGTAACCCCTGCGCGGACCGTTGCAGGCAGGTACTGGGCAAAGCTAAAGGTGTCGAATACATCCTGAATACTGTCAGGCAATTGGGGGATGAGGCCCGAAGCGTCCAAAGTCTCATCAATAGGGGCGCCATACAGTCGTGCCAGCTCAGTGTACTGGCGCACAAGCGCAGGGTCGGCCGCGTCTACCAGCTCTTGCTGCTGCGTTGTATTGGTCACCGGTACACCGGTCAGCAGAGAAAGACGCTGGAACACAGCGAGCCGCTCAGCTTCATCGGTGGGTAAGAATGCTGGCGTGATGGTGACATTGAAGCTGGGCTCGTTGGTTGCCAGCAGGTTCCCATCCCGGTCAAAGATCACACCGCGCGGGGCGTCGATTAGAAGTCGGGCGGTGCGGTTATCTGTTGATTGGGCGCGCAGGTCATCACCACGGACTTGCTGTAGCCAAAAAACGCGAAACAGCAGCATACTGAGTGAGATCAGAATGATGAGCTGTAGGAAAAACAGTCGGCCGCGAAAAGCGACATCGGCCGATGTATCTTCTAGTTCTTCGTTTCTGCGCCAAATGGACATTGGTTGGTTGTTGGTTGTTGGTTGTTGGTTGTTGGTTGGGTCTACCACCCACTAACTACCACCGACCATCCACCAAAAAACTGGTCAAGACTGAGCGATTATGAAAGAATCACTACATCAATGCAACGATTACAGGAAAAATTTTAATCATGGATCATCTTTCTCTCACAAATTTGTTTTCAGTAAATGGCAAAACGGTTTTGGTCACCGGCGGCTCACGCGGGATCGGCCTGATGATTGCTCAGGCTTATGTGGCCAACGGGGCCACAGTGTACATTTCGTCCCGCAAGGTAGCGGCGTGTGAAGCAGCTCAAGCTGAGCTAAACGCGGGCGCGGCTGAAGGCGGCACTTGCGTTGCTATCCCGGCCGACTTATCCACGGCCGAGGGGCGCAAGTCCTTGGTGGATGCCATCGCTGAAAAAGAAACAGAGCTAAATATTTTGTTCAATAACGCAGGCGCCACGTGGGGAGCACCGTTTGAAGAATTTCCTGAAGAAGGATATGACAAAACGATGGATATCAATGTCAAGGCGATCTTTTTGCTTACCCGTGACTTGATGCCGCTGCTCAAAGCGGGTGCTCATGACGGTGATCCTGCCCGCGTCATCAATATCGGTTCAATTGACGGCATTCACGTGCCAATGTTTGACAACATTCCGTACGCGACCAGCAAAGCGGCCGTGCATCAGCTAACCCGCGTGCTGGCTGGCAAAATTGGCAAGA
>JBCCSO010000947.1:0-1976 GCA_039199965.1 Chloroflexota bacterium
GAAAAATATGGTTTGGTGAATCGGGTGTTTCCGCAAGAAGTCATGATGGATGAGGCGGTAAAATTCGCCCAGCAGATTGCTGAGCGAGCCCAGATCGCTGTGCAGGCGGCTAAAGCCGCCATCAATGCATCATTTGAAATGCCACTAGCGGCCAGCGTGGCTCACGAGCGCATTTTGTTCTACTCACTGTTTGCAACTGAGGATCAAGCAGAAGGTATGGATGCCTTCGTCAACAAGCGTAAACCAGAGTGGAAAAATCAATAGCTTAACTGCGTGTCCTTCGTATAGAGCGTGGGTTTTGATCACCCCACATGTTTGATCTATGCACAAATATCATCACATCATTGTTGTTCTACTTGGACTTCTCCTCTTTCTAGCGGCCGGATCTGCTTCAGCTGCAGAATTTATTACTGAAGAAGCAAGTTGGAGCTTACCGGCTGAAGAAACGCTGGACGATGATCTGTATATTCAGGCTGATGAAATCTTAATTGAGGGCACTGTGAACGGTGATGTTGTGGCGATCGGGGAGTATCTAAGAATTGAGGGCACAGTCAATGGTGACGTTCTTTTTCTGGGGGGAGGTGCCCGCTTGGATGGAAATGTCAACGGGGATTTTCGAGCGGCCGCCCTCTCGATTGACGTGCAAGGGGCTATTTCAGATGACCTGACTGTCTTCGGATTTGGGTTTGTAGGGCTTGATGATCCAGTGCCTATTAGTGCTGATCGAACGCTTTTGATTGGTACACGCCTGACTAATGGAACAGTCGGGGATGATCTGTACGCCTTTAGCGGCCTTGTCAAAATTGTATCAAGCCGTATTCAGGGTGATGTATTGGGACGCTTAAACGGCCTTGAATTTGAGCAGAGCACTGTTGATGGCAATGTAGATATTACTGCGCTGCAAATTTTAACAGATGAAGATAGCCGAGTTTTGGGTGAAAATGGTTTTCGATACGAGAGCTTGACTCCGTCGGAAGTATCTACGCTGTCTGAAAATATTCAGTTTGATGCGATTGAACCGCCTGCAACAAACTGGATATTTGTTCTTAGAACAGTGGTCGGCCGGATTGCGGGTCTTGCGATTATAGGCTGGGTGTTGCTGCGATTTAAACCGAACTGGCTGGTTGAACCGGTTGCGGCTATCAATACACGGCCGATGTGGTCCAGCTGGCTCGGGCTTATCATCGTTTTAGGTGCGTTTTTCGGCTCGTTTGGCTTAGCCATCCTGCTGACATTTTTCTGGGGAGGGCTGGCTGCAATTATCTTTACCGGCTTTATTTTGTTTAGTTTGGGCACTGCATGGTTGCTGAGCCCGCTCATTGCTGGCTTTTGGTTTGGGCAGAGGCTTGCCTCACAGCCGTTTCAGGGGCTGTTGTTCGGTTGTTCCGTCTTTGTTATTTTGCAGATGATCCCACTCTTCGGCTTTGGTATTTCATTTTTTGCGTTCGTCTTGGCCGTTGGCAGTGTTGCGCTGGCACCCAGAATTGAAGAATTGCCTAGCCAAGTCTAATTATTCTTCCGAAAACCATGTTTCGTGGACATGGTGCCACATCAACCCGCTGGGGGCTGCTTCATTTTGACAAAGCAAAGACGTGCTAATGCGACTGGTCCAAGACTCTGCACCATGTTCTAGCTGCCACTCTTCGTATGTAGCCAGCACATAGTCCCCAATGCTCTGTTGGACTTTGACGTTCTTAACTTCGATTTGCAGCCCCGGCCGTTTGTCGTGCGCTTCGAACAACATCGCTGCCAACTGATCAATTTCCATCATGCTGCCAGACGGGCCGATGATTGTGAATGTATCGGCCGTTGCGCTCCGGAAATCTGCAAAGGACTTTTCTGTTTTAGGTAGTTCACCGTTAAACCAATCGACAAAGAATTGATGCAAGCGATGAATTTCGTTCGCTACCTGTATTTCAAGATTTGGTAAATTTGTTTTCATATCGTCCAATTATCCCGCTCGAGCTGCTATTTCC
>JBCCSO010000948.1:0-1975 GCA_039199965.1 Chloroflexota bacterium
GGGGGATTGTGTCGGCCGGTGCTTTGGGGTTGGTCGTGTCAGCCAAACCGGGCTCTTTCCTCAAGAAAACAATTGACCGTTTCTTGCCTGAGCCAGGAGAAGGACCAGACGAAGCGACTCGTCGGGCTGGTTTTTACAATTTACGCTTCTACGCTACGCTGCATGATGGAACAGTGTCTGTTGGAAAAGTCACCGGCGATATGGACCCAGGATATGGATCAACCAGCAAAATGATGGCTGAGTGCGGCGTTTGCTTGGCAAAAGATCATACCCCTGAGGAATTTGGGGTGCTCACTCCTGCAATCGCCATGGGTGATGCACTGCTCAAGCGATTAGAAGAAAATGCAGGCCTGACGTTCACGTATCAAGCATAAAACGCAAAAAGATATAAGATGCTAAAGTGTAATCCCAGATTTTGGATGGGTTAAACAAGTCATCTTTAGAAATAATGATAGATTCGCCATTTAATCTCCATACAGCCTTTATTCACCAAATGAAAAGGAAATATGGATGAAACGCATTCTAAGATGGAGCTCAATTTTAATTTTAAATTTCGTAATTTTTTTCGTTGCAGCTGAAGCAATTAGTCTGGGCATATATTTCTCTCAAGAATCAGCTTTTTTCTACACAAACCAACTGCCTACAGTTGTTGTAGAAGAAAAGATCAACACTGGAGTTAATAACCAAGAAGCCGCTTCAGACAACGTCCAACAATTGCGTCATCGACTCAATCTGTTCTGGGGCTACACTGAAACTCCCGGCTCAACGCATCCTGTCTATAAACGTCTCCCAGATCTGGCCTCAAAGGGTACTGTAGCCAACCAGTATGGCTTTCATAGCCAGTATAATTACCCATTCACAAAAAATGATCCAAATCAATTCATAATAGGTGTCTTTGGCGGCTCTGTCAGCACTCGGCTTACACTACAAGTAGATAAAAACTTAGCTGAGTTCCTAAAAGAAGACCCTTATTTTCAGAACAAAGAAATTGTTCTTTTGAGCTTTGGCAATGGCGGTTACAAGCAGCCTCAACAATTGCAGATCTTGTCTTATTTTCTTTCAATAGGACAAGAATTTGATATGGTCATTAATATTGATGGATTTAATGAAATTGCTTTATCTAATATCAATGCTCAACGCAATATTGACCCGTCTATGCCCAACGCACAGCGAATTATCCCCCTGTTGAATTTGATAAATGAAGAGGCTTTATCATTCGAATTCCTGACAGCACTTGCGGAAGTTGAGCGACACAACCAGCAAGTATTGGATCTACAAATCAGAAAACGGAATGCGACGTTTGCATTCCAGTGGGCGATCCTAAATTCTCTTGAATCAAGAAGCATGCAAAAATTTCAAATGGCTCAATTTGAATTCGACAAACTTGGCTCGCTCGAAAGCGATCAAGTATTAGTGAATATACAACCTTTTCAAAATGATCAAGGCGAAAACGAGCTTTTACAGAAAATTACAGAAAATTGGGCAAACTCGTCAATCTTGATGCTAAACATGCTTGAAGCGCAAAATATTCCATACTACCACTTCCTACAGCCGAACCAGTACCATGCCACAAATAGAGTTTTTTCAGAGGACGAGCTAGAAATTGCTATAAATGATGATTCCCCGTATAAAAATAGCATTGAAATCGGCTACCCATATCTTCTTGAAGCTGATGAGAGGTTGCTTACAGCAAATATCAACTACTATGATGCATCAGCTCTATTTGATTCAGAAGAGAAAATCGTATATTTAGATTCTTGCTGTCACTATAATCAGAGAGGAAACATTATACTAGCTCGATTTATTGCTGAGTCTATTATTGATAATGGGGATTACAGAAAGTAAAAGGATGAGCGTTGCAAAAAAGCTTTCAAACCTATAATTTGATAAAACCTATCATCTTTATTCAAACCGTTTGAATCAATGTCCTTGTCATGAAATCTATGTGCCGAAGCGATATTTTTCTCTGCATTCA
>JBCCSO010000949.1:0-1968 GCA_039199965.1 Chloroflexota bacterium
CTCTGCGGGGATTGGTTGCGAAAATCGATATGGCGTCCCCCATTCCGGGATGATTCGCAACGAGTAAAAGTGGGCCTTCGTGTGGCACATTTTCAACATTGCTAGCACCCCATTTGTTTGCCAGCGTGTTGGCTAACCAGACTGAAGCCTCTTTAACGCTACCGTGTTGATTGACCATCGATTCATAATGCTGCCCTAGGCGTGCAGCGCGCCCGGCCGGACCCTGCATAAGTTTGCCTAAACCCCAATTGAGCCAGCTATTCTGGAACCTAAAAGCCTCTACAAACATAAAGGTGTTGATCTCCATCAGATCATTTTCTGCTTCGATGATTGTGCTAGGAGCTAGCGTTTCGGGTTGGGCGGCAATATTTGCAACTGAATCTAACATGGTGTTTCTATTAACTACGTTTGTTGGTCCTGAGAGGATTCAATTTTTAAAAAACCGATAGCTCTACGGTACTGGCGATATGATTAATGTAGCGGATGCAGGGATGGCTGTCATGGGGCACAGATTGTTTGTTTATGCGGCCGAATAAAATTCTGATTTTTATTTGAGGGTTAGGCTAGATAGAATTGCGTTGCAGAGCCGTTGTTTTTGCGCAGGGCTTCCGTCAGTCTGTGCGGGATCCAATCAAGCTTTATGAGCGTATAGAATGGTGAGCAGGGCAGCCTGTTGGTTTTAATCAAGTTTTATTCAGATTCAAGATTCAGAAGGAAGAAAGGGAAAATGATGAACACTCAAATCATTGCGATATCCGTTGGCATTGTGGGGTTCTTGATTGGCTTGTTTGTTGCGCGGAACAAGCGTACAAGATTCATTATGGCTGTTGCCATCGGACTATTTTTGGGGACGCTAGCGTTTCTGCTGTTGGGCTCTAGCTTAGAAATCCAGCCTGAAACCCCAATCGGGTTGACGTTTGTGATTTCAGCCGTGCTGGCGGTTACTATTTTTATCAACGATCGGTTTAATTACCCGCTGATCCACTATGCATCCTTGCTGGCTTTACTCGTATTTTCTGTGCTGGTTTCCGAAATTATTTTTCCGGGAGATTTCTTTGCTGACTTGCGTGAGGGGATCTCGCTAGAAATTCTAGCGGGTGGTTTTTCTACATTTTTGATCTTTTTGACGATCGACTCGTTCAATGATCAGGATGCAGATGAACGGCATGAAGAATTGCTAAAACGGATTGATGAATTGCAGGCTCACCTTGATCGCTTAGATTTCCAGAGTAAGAAAACAAAGCACGGTTAACTTTTTGGGATTATCGGAATGAGCAAGATGGCACAAGTGGCTCCTTAGAGCTGCTTTTTTGCTTCGGCTACTAGCTCATCAAATAGTCTTTGCTGCGTGGGATCTTCGGCCGCCGTCACTTCAGGATGCCACTGCACTCCAATCATCCACGGTAGACCAGTGTGTTCAATGGCTTCAATCACCCCATCGGCCGCAACGGCCGTGACCTTTAGATCCTGCCCCAGTTTCTTCACCGCCTGATGATGGCCTGACGTTGTCGTCACTTCGGTGGCTTCCATGATTTCTGCCAATCTAGATGTCGGTTCTACCTGAACCAGCTGCATCGCCCAAAAGCCATCGTCTGACCGATGAATATCAGCCGGAAGGGTATCTGCGACATGCTCGTGCAAACTGCCTCCCATTGCGACGTTCAAGACCTGCATTCCGCGACAAATACATAGCGTGGGGACAGGCTCTCCTTCGGTCAGAGAGCTGATAATCTCCAGTTCACGTTCATCTCTTTCAAGATCAAACGGAGTAAGCTGCGGATGGTCTGCATCTCCGCCATACCGCTCTGGGTGGATGTCAGACCCACCGGCCACAATAACACCGTGTGCAATGGCGCGTACGGCCGCCAGAGCCTCTGCTGTGGGCGGAATTAGGATTGGTGTGCCACCGGCCCGCACAACTGCATCTACATATTGCTTGGGAGTCGCGTAATATGCATCATAGTATTC
>JBCCSO010000950.1:0-1964 GCA_039199965.1 Chloroflexota bacterium
CAAGAAAGGTTGATATTTCATCAACCAAGCTATTTGATTGTGAGGATTGATATACTGCTTTCATGACAGCTACAGTATCTCAGTACATGTCCTCTACTACAATAGTTGGAACAATTGCCCTCGTGGGTCCCCGAAGTGAGTTAGATTGCAAACCGAAAGTCTATGAGGGACACCTCACAGACGATTCTTGTACAGTGAGTTTCTAAGTTCAAGAAGGGCAAAAGACCAGTCTAGTTTTCAAAATCTGACTGGTCTACTAAAGTGAGCTCAAGTGCCTCATTTGCTTTCTAATTTAGTTGAAAATACTGAGGGGGATGTAGCATGACACCACCCAGTTTGGCACATCGACAATTTCGCTAATCTTTAAATCGGCCGCGGCACTGCACAAGCAATATGCTTCGCTGGGGGTTAGACCATGATTGGCCACAATCCAATCGATCATATAGCGGAGCGCATTTTGTGAGTTCACAAATAAGTCTGGCCCGTGAGCCGTGGTAGCAAAATACCCGGCCGTGTCCGCTTTGGTCAGTGGGCTTGGAGTCTGAAATTGCAGTTCTTTGATTTTATGATCTTTAATCAGATCAAAGCGCAATGTCACAGTCATGGGTGATTCAATCCCCATTCCGCTGACTTCGCCGTCACCTTGGGCGGCATGACAATCGGCCGTGGAAAACAGCGCGCCCGGAACATGAATCGGAAAGTAGGCTGTTGCCCCCGCAACAAGACCGCGCACATCGACATTGCCAGCGTGAAATCCGGGAGGGCCGGTGCCTATGGCCCCATCTTCGGCCGGTGCCACACCCATTACGCCGCAAAATGGTTCATACGGTACGGTGACTTTGTCACTGTTTTTGAATGTGCATGCGTCTCCATCTAGATCCCAAAGCTGCAAGTAGGGGGAACTAAACGCCTCATCGCTGCCCAATAGGCCAAATCCGGGGACGTGCCCGTTCCATCCCCAGTCTTTGTGCTTCAGTTCAAGAATTTCAACCACCAGCGTATCATCGGCCGTGGCTTCTTTCACGTAAACTGGGCCGGTTAATGGATGGCCTCCACTGCGCTCCCGATTAGCAAAGTCTTCTTGGGTTGAATCTGGTTTAACTTGGTTATTGCTCGCCTCGCGACACTCAAATGTGACCGTATCGCCACGGTTAATTTCAATGCGGGGCTCCAGACTGTTGTCCCAAACCTGATGCACCACGTTGTCATCTAAATAAAAATCAGCCATCTTTTTCTCCTTGTTTTAGAGAGTGATTTTACAGTCAATCAGCCTGTGGCTCTAGCTTTTGGTTGATGTTGTGTTTAGCGATACCCTTCAAAGAGAGTTGCAAAATGCAAAAGAACAGCTCATCATTGAATCCTCTGAAGATAAACCTTAAATAGAAAACCCAGACATCGACTTTCTATGGAAACATCAATCTCTGAATTTAACTTGCAGGTTCGATATCAAATCTATCGTCATTTCGCAGATTATGGTACGGCACCCACTTATCAAAAAATCGCTGATCTGCTGAATGTAGAACATGAGACTGTGCGGATTTGTTTCCATGAGTTGCATGAGCAGCATATGATTTTCTTGGAACCAAACAGTGATTCGGTGCGGATGGCAAACCCGTTTTCAGCCATCCCAACGGACTTCAAGGTGAAATCTGGCAATAAGCGGTGGTGGGCCAATTGTGCTTGGGACACGCTGGGCATCGCGGCCGCTTTAAACATTGATGTGAAGATCAATGCGAGATATCCTGGCACTGAGGAAACTGTCGATCTACAGGTTAAAGATGGTATCGTAGATGGTAAAAACCATCTGGTTTATTTTCCACTGCCTGTCGGCCGCTGGTACGATGATTTGATTTTTACCTGAGCGTATATTTTATTCTTTCGGTCGAAAGAACACGCTGAAACATGGTGTCGCCAAACGGGAATGCCTGCTGGAAAGTTACTATCTGTTGAAAAAGTGTGGGAGC
>JBCCSO010000951.1:0-1956 GCA_039199965.1 Chloroflexota bacterium
CAAAGATGGTTTTCCAGCAATCATGCAGTTCGTTTTTAGCAGCACTATCTTAATTTTCACACTCGTAGCCTAAGTCCTCTGAGCTCTTTCAGAATTCGGGTAGGGGCACCCCTTGTGGCAATTGTTCCAACTATTGTAGTAGAGGACATGTATTGAGATACTGTAGCCATCATGAAACCAGTCTCTCAATCCTCACAATCAAATAGCTTGGTTGATGAAATATCAACCTTTCTTGAGTCAATGATTCAAGATCTCGAACCTTATCAAAATCAAGGTAACCAAGCTGGCCGACCGCGGATCGTACCAGCGATGTGCCTCTGGGGTGCATTGCTAATCACTGTCTTGCAAGGCATGCAAAGCCAAGCAAGCATTTGGAGGCGTATTAGCTCAATCGGTCTGTGGCATTACCCACGATTCCCTGTTACAGACCAAGCGATATACAAACGCTTAGCCGAAGGAGGAACCGAAGATTTACAACGTTTGTTCAAGCGTGTAACACAAGCTGTTTCAGATCGAGTTGAGCCCTATATCAAGCATGAGCTAGCGCCATTTGCAAAGGGCATATATGCACTTGATGTGACTACTTTGGATAAAGTGGCAAGAATCTTACCTTCTCTGAGGTCTGTTCCGGCCGGTGATCCCCGTCTCTTGCCGGGAAAGCTGGCAGCGGTATTTAACATCCGACGCCAGCAATGGCATCATGTCGAACATGTCGCGTCACCGACTGAAAATGACAAAGTTAGTGCGCGAAATTTATTAGCTACGCTTGAAAAAGGGTCTCTAATTCTCGCTGATCTTGGTTATTTTGGCTTCAAATGGTTCGATGACATGACTTCAGCTGGTTTTTATTGGGTTTCTCGTTTTCGAGAGAAGACTTCTTTTGAACCAATCCATGTTTACTATCACGATGGAGATACCTTTGATGGGATTATTTGGTTAGGTAAATATCGAGCTGATCAAGCCAAATTTGCGGTCAGGCTAGTCACCTTTCGGCGTGGAAATACAGTTCATCGATACATCACAAATGTTCTTGACCCAAAAGATCTATCTCTTTTTCAAATTGCACAACTCTATGCCCGACGATGGGATATTGAAATGGCATTTAAGCTGATCAAGCGTGAGTTAGGGCTTCATCTCCTTTGGTCAGCCAAAACAACGATTATTTTGCAACAAGTTTGGGCCGTCTTAATTATTTCTCAAATCCTTCAGTCGATTCGTATGGAAATCGCTGGCAAAGCAAATGTCGAGCCGTTTGATGTGTCGATGAAGTTGTTAATTGAATATATGCCCATCATGGCAAGCGATAAAAAGGACCCAATTGCGATCATTGTTGAGACCGGACGACAAGCTGGTTTCATTCGTCCTTCTCGAAGAATTAGAATTGAAGCACCTTTAATTCCAAAAGAACAGATATCACCACTACCAAAAGATTCAATTTTGAAACGTCCTCCCCGATATGCGGGACGACGATGTTGACGTAATACAATAGTTGGAGCAAAAAGGCATTCGTCGCTATGCTTACACACGAATGTCTCACCCGATTTGTGCACACACCATCCAATTGTAGGGGCGAAAGGAACGGCGGCAAGCATATACTGAAACAAAATCAAATTGCGACCCGGTCCTTACGCCCGGCCGTTGCAAATATTTGTCACACGCGGGATGTAAGGCCCCGGACATATAGGGTTCGGTGTGACAACTATTTTCGCGGTGCCTTTCATCCCTACCCCTGATCTGACCAACCCAACGTAGTTGGGTCCTAGCTGAACGTAGTTCAGCCACTGTCTACGAACTGTCTACGGCCGCTTGATATTCTTCAATCATCAAAACAAATAAGGGTAAACGAGTTCTTGCAAGACAGGACAGCCGGCCGCAATTAGCTAAACGCGATCAGCAAAAAACGTTCTGAGGAATTCCATCTCAAAGCCCTCCTTTTATCGAATTTTATGCGTGCGC
>JBCCSO010000952.1:0-1952 GCA_039199965.1 Chloroflexota bacterium
AATTACCGTTTACATCGCGACCAGTTTAGACGGCTTTATCGCCCGTCCAAACGGAGATATTGATTGGCTAAACAACCCAGATTATGTCTTGGAAAACGGAGACGACATGGGGTATGGCGCGCTCATGCAGAGCATTGACGCTATGGTAATGGGAAGCAGCACGTTTGAGAAAGTTTTGTCGTTTAGTATTGAGTGGCCCTATGGCGAAACAACAGTTATTGTTTTGAGCAGTCGGGATTTAGAGGTTCCGGCCGAAATCAAGAAGACGGTCAGGTTGATGAAAGGCAGTCCGGCCGAAATCGTCCAATCTTTAAAACAAGATGGCATAAATCATATCTATCTGGATGGTGGAAAAACGGTTCAAAACTTCTTAGCGGCCGGATTGGTTTCAGAATTAATCATCACCCGCGTCCCTATTCTATTGGGTAGCGGCATCCCACTTTTTGGCCCCATTTCTGAAGATTTGCACGTGAACCATATGAGCACTCAATCTTATCCAAACGGGATGGTTCAAAGTTGTTACCACATCAATCAAACGTAAAGACAATATCCATATGCACAGCTCAGATCTTAGAGGCAAAGACTTCAAAATTTTCGATAACGGAAATCTAGTTGAGCATGCTGATTTTTTCTCCAACGTAACAAAAGCAACACGTGTGGGAATTTATGCTCCAACCGGCACAGACGGGGTGGGGGCGACGGCGTTGATCATGGCCTATGTGACCGCTTTTTACGATACCTATCGCGCAAAAGGAGAGGGGTTTTTTGCTTACCCATCTTTCTATACCTTTCAGCATGTCCGGCCGCTATCAAGCTACACCATGCTCGACATCTGGCCCCGCCACAAGGATGTGTGGGTTGAATCTAGCCCCGTTGACCTGCTAAACGCCATCAACGATCGGGCCATCAACATACTGCTGTTGCCAGAACAGGAGCCCACCAACCCAAGCTATGAAAAGGCGCAGCTTGAAACCGCTTTGCAGACAATTCACAAGTGCTATCTATATTCGGCCGACGGTGTTGTGACCAGCCCAACCCTTAAGGTAACGGTCAACGCCCGCGAAGTTGTCGAATGGACTGGACTCATTTTCAATGACCATGATGACAACCCGATCGAGCAAAACCACAAGCAAAAGCAAGCATGGCTTACGCAATACAGCCACGCCAAATATTTGACCCAATCATTCCGTCAAATTTCAGTTGAAGAGGCGCTGGCACGACTTTAGTTTTGGCCGCAAAATTCAAGCATAAAATCGACAAGCATCGCGGCCAAACTCCCTTTCATGTCATAGCTTCCCCGACCGTATAATTTTCCATCGCGGATAGCACCTGAAAATGGCTCAGCCATCCCTTCTACGCCAACGGTATCCAAATGCCCATTAAGCATCAGCGTTTTGCCGCCCCCTAGCCCAGAAAGTCTACCGACCACATTAACCCGACTTGGCTCAAGCTCTGTTATTTCAACCGCCATTTCCAAACGGTTTAGCCTGTCCGCGACATAGTTTCCCACCTCGGCTTCTGCAGGGCTATTTTCAGTTAATGAAGGGTTGGATGAATCGATTTGCACCAGATCCACAAGTGTTTGAGTCAAATAATCACGATCAATTTTTATATCCATTGTGCTACTCCTGCATGGTTTCAGATCTCTTATCACAAATGATTCCTCAACCCACCCTATCAAGCAAGTTGGAGATACTCGCTAAAACTTGGGCTTACTCTATAATTGCCGCCACTAACTTTTACACAAACAATGCGGCGCACACAGTTACGATTATTGGAGGAACAATGAGCGCAAGAGACATCATTCTTAACCATATAAACGGCGAAGACGAAAAATTAGGCTATATTGCCAAGGAGATTTGGGACCATCCTGAAGTCGCACTAACAGAGAGTTTTGCATCAAAATTATTAGCAGATGAACTGGAAGCGGCCGGATTTGCCATCACATGGGG
>JBCCSO010000953.1:0-1938 GCA_039199965.1 Chloroflexota bacterium
CAAAGTCCTCGAGCAAATCATCGATATGCTCAAGCCCCACAGACACGCGCAGTAAATCCATTGGGGTTTTTGAGGTCTCACCCTCAACCGGTGCGCGATGCTCGATCAGGCTTTCAACGCCACCTAAGCTGGTAGCGCGGGCAAAGATTTTGGTGGCTCCTGCTACCTTATCGGCCGCCTCTGCACCCCCATTCACCTGCACAGACAACATTCCACCAAAATCTTTCATTTGCCGTTTGGCAATATCATGACCGGGATGACTTTCCAAACCGGGATAATGCACCGTGTGTACGGCCGGGTGATCTTCTAAAAACTGGGCTAGCTTCATCGCATTAGAGCAGTGTCCGCGCATCCGGTACGGCAGAGTACGAATGCCGCGCAGCAGCAGCCAGCAATCAAATCCGCTGGGCACACCGCCCCCAATCGTCTGATTAAAGCGCATCAGCTCAAAGAACTCATTTTTTTCCCGCGCGACAATGACCCCGCCAGTTAGGTCACTGTGGCCGCCCAGATATTTGGTGGTCGAATGCACCACTACGTCTGCGCCAAGCTCCAGTGCGGGTTGCAGCATCGGAGTCGCCCATGTGCCATCAACGCCCAGCATTGCGCCACCCTCATGCGCAATGTCCGCAATGGCCGAAATATCGGTAACTTTGAGCATTGGGTTAGACGGGGTTTCAGCCCAGAGCAGTTTGGTATTAGGCTGGATCGCTGCTTTGACCGCTTCAAGATCGGTCATGTCAACCATTGAATATTCAAGCCCCCAGCGGGTAAGCTGGATGGTGACCAGTTCACGCACGCCGAAGTAGGTGTCATCCGCCAGAATAACGTGATCTCCTTTGGAAAGGGCTTGAAAAACGCCCGCCACGGCCGCCATGCCCGAAGCAAACGTGATCGCTCCTGCACCGCCCTCAAGCATGGTCAGGCACTCTTCCAACGCACGCCGGTTGGGATTGTCGCTGCGAGAGTAGATAAAATCTCCATCGTTTCCACGGAGGTAGGTAGACGATAGGTGGATAGGCGGCATCACTGCCCCCGTTTCTTTGTCAGGATTTCGGCCGGCTTGGATCGCAATCGTTTCGATATTTTTCATGTTGCTAATTTATTGGCCCATTCGTCTGAATGAACTAATCTTGAGTAAGTGAACAATTAGGTAGATAGCGGGCCAGAATGATAACTTTAATGACAATAACTGTCAGGGATTTGTTGGAATTCTAGGCCAAGCGTTTTTGTTTTTTCATAATTAGGCAATAACCATCCTGATTACAACAGTTGAGGGTAGATGAAAGAAATTTATATTATTCGACACGGCTTTAGGCTCGATCATGAAGACAGGAGTTGGAAAGCAACGGCCGAACGGCCGTTTGATGCTCCTTTAGCTGAAAAAGGACATCTTCAGGCCAAAAAGACGGCCGTCGCCCTGAAAAGTGCAGGCATTGAGGCGATCTACTCGTCCCCGCTCAAAAGAGCCATTCAAACGGCTACCCACGTCGCAGATTACCTTGATCTACCCATCAATTTAGAATCGGGCATTGTTGAATGGCTTAATCCCAAGTGGTACGACTACACCGGATGGCGTCAGCCTGTTGCAGAGCGTCTAGAAGAGTTCCCACGCATCAATCCTGATTACAAGTCGTTGGTGGAGCCACAGTATCCAGAGCATCATGAAGCCATTCCTTGGAGTCGAGGGGCCTACACAGCGCGCTATCTAGCACATTCCCACGATGGTCCTATTTTGCTGGTTAGCCACGGGGTTGTCGTGCTCACTCTGGCAGAAGCATTAACAGGCACGCGCAAAGGGGTTAGCGATAAAACGTGTTCAATCTCGCACTACAAGGGAAGCGGTTATGATTGGAAACTGCTGTCTAGTTCAACGGACCATTTGGAGAAGGATTTAGGGGAAGATTCGGCCGATTTTGTGTAGTTTAATTTAGCAAG
>JBCCSO010000954.1:0-1937 GCA_039199965.1 Chloroflexota bacterium
AAGCTGACCTCAGACGGGTGATTCACTTCCGGCCGACAGGCGAAGGTCGCGTGACGGCTAGCACCCAGTAACGAACTGGCCTGTGAGCCGACCATCACTCCCTTCCCATTTTGTGTCACCGCGTCAGCCATCTCTTTAGACTGAGTAAAGCCGGTCCTAGCACACTTGATGTTTAAAATATCAAATGTGTTGAGCGCCAATTCCCGATTGACATCCCTTATCGAAAAGCAAGAATCATCCCCGATGAGTGGCATTAGCCCTGCACGAGCCAGCGTTTTGCGTTCAGCCACTTCCTCAATGGGGAGCGGCTCTTCGCAGTAGAGAATGCCGTGCTTTGCTAGCTTTTCTAGCCGTTCGGCCGCCCCATCCTCAAAAACAAGGGTCTCGTTGGCATCAACATACAGGTCTAAATCCGGGCCGATCTGTTGGAGCAGCGTGATGCGCTCTAAGTCGGCCGCCCAATCCCGGCCGATTTTGACTTTAAGCACCCGCACACCTGCGTCGTACACTTTTTGAGCTTCTGTCAGCATCGTGTCATTGTCGCCGACCCCCAAAATGTAGCTAACCCGCACTCGGTCTTGCTCTGCTCCAATTTGCTCTGCCAGTGTAATGCCTTTGCTTTGAGCCACTGCATCATGCAGCGCCATATCGATGGCACCCTTGGCAGTTTGATTGTTTTTGATTTCGTTTAGGCCTTGGTTGATGCTGGCAAAATCGATCGGTTGATTGGTGATTCTTGGTGCAAGTTCATACTCAACAATGTGGCAGATAGACGCCACTGTTTCACCATAGATCGTCGGCCGGGGAACGGCTTCTGCCATGCCTGTCGCTCCATCGCTCAAAATAACTTTGACCAGCACATGGCGAACTTCGCTCAGCTTGCTGTACTTTCCCCACCTGAGTTCCCCATGCATCGGCAGCCGAAAAGGGATGGTTTCTACACGCTCAATATTTAGCATGTCAGCATTTTAGCTTTGCAAACCTGATCAGCCAATCAGCACATTTGCTTTGCTCATTTTCAGCATATCAGCTGATTAAGCTGACATGCTGATTGAGCTGACATGCTGATTAAGCTAAAATCAATCGAATAGGTCTTCAAAGCCAGAGCTCCAAACATCGTCAAGCGGATTAAAAGATCGCTCGTTAAATTCTGCATCAATGTTTTCTAGGTAGGATTTTAGATCAAGACCGGGGGTATCACGCTCGAGCTCTTCCACCTGCTGCTCAAACGCTTCGAACAAATCTTGACTTTCCTTTTCAAGCTCAGACAAATCGGCTCCCAATTTAAACATGTGGTCAAGGCGCAGGGTAATGTCAAACCATGCCTTGTAGTCGGTTTCGATTCGAATGCCGTGCGGATTTTCACCATCGGCCGGGAATTCATAGGCTGGACTCATGCCATAGAAGCCAAAATACTCAATGTCTTCCCGCGTGGCTTGATCGAGCAAGTAGGTGCCGATAGAGGAACCCCCATGATAGTTGGAGTAGCGGACTGCGTAACGATCCAACTCATCCTTCATAGAAGGCAGGCTGTACATACAGCCGATCTCGCGGTCGCGATTGTAGGGCATAGAGCCATACACGCCTGCCACGATGGCGACTCGTTTGACCCCAAACATTTTGACCACGTCGAAAAAGGTGTCTGAGTAGCGGTCAACATTCATGTGTGGCTCTTCACCCATGAAAATTAAAACCCCTTTTTCTTCATCGCCAGCAAAGTAAATTTCGTTCACTGGGCGCTCTAAACTGGCCCGCCGACCCTCGTTCATTTTGATAACCGGCCGCATCAGGTGATGGGTGCCGGGAATTTGGAAAATATAAAAACCGTCATCTGGAATCTCACCAATCTTGCGCGCTCCCAACAAGTCAGCAATATATTTTGGCAACATAGATGAGATGGCCCCAGCGTCTGCCCACTGTCGCCAGCCTGCAATCAT
>JBCCSO010000955.1:0-1927 GCA_039199965.1 Chloroflexota bacterium
AGGCATGCTGTTTGGCATTGAGCTTGTCAACGACAAGAAGACCCGCGAACCGATTGACCCGGCTAAGATCGATAAAGTGATTAATAGTGCCAAAGAGGACTATGTGATCATTGGAAAGAACGGCAATACCATTCCGGGCTTGTGCAACGTGCTGGTACTTTCGCCGCCTTTGACCATTAGCAAAGCTGAAGCGGATCGGGTTGTTAGCACGGTTGAGAACGGGCTGAAGAAGATTATTTAATCTTTGCAATGCCCCTTGGACTGAACACCCTCAAGGCCGCGTTGCTTTCAAGGGGTGCCCCGATCCACGTCTAAAAACAAAACATGATGAATCATGTTAGGGTGGCATCTGGAAAGGTGTCACCCTTTTTGTTTTTATAAAAGATGATATTATCTTCGAAGGGGAGCAAACTTACTTTGAACGGTAGCGCATGTTTAATGCAAGGAGGTTTTATTGTTGAGCAACAGAACTATTTATTCTAGCCAATTCATCCTCCAGCATACCGATGGCCTGATAATCTCAGCCTGTTTTTTGTGAGCCAACGCAATCTCTGAGAGAAGTTAAATTGACGGTTAAAAGTCGCGAATGTTCTGGACGCATTGGTGACCTTTTTGATTTGTGATGTTGAAATTTAACTTGGAGATTACCCATGAACTTAAAATTAGCGGTCGTAACGATATGCTACGATCTTGGATGTGATGTGCGCCTATGTGGGACTGACGCAGAACTGTTCGCTCACTACTCGTCGCTTGTCAAGGATCGAATCCATATTCAGCCTGAACAACTGGTTGTGATTGATCTGGAGAAAAACCGGCCTGAAATTCTTTGGCGGTGGCTCAAATGTGTTGTGATTGAATTATCGGAAAACTTAATTGTAGTGGATAATCGGCAGGATCATCCGGCCGTGGTGACGCTTGCGCCAGAATTGCCACTAAACCTTGAGTTAGGTGATGAAGTGTGGGCGTGTAGCACAGGGACAGCTTATGAAATTCACGGTTTGCTTCAGGATATGGAGCCGGCTCATCAAGCGAGACTGCTGAATTATATCACTCCGCTGATCAATAGGATTTACCAACGCTCCGCGGAGTAAAAGCTTGAGCTGAGCTTCCCTTGCCTTTAATGAGTTGAATTTGAGAAATGGGTGGTATCTGGGAAGGTGCCACCCTTTTTGTTTGTGAGATAATCGAGAAATGGAAAATCAAGTCATTCAAAATTTGAAAGAGCGTGCTAAACAAGCCAATAAAACAGTCGTTTTACCAGAGGGATACGATCCTCGCGTGGTGCAAGCGGCCGAAATATTGGTAAACGACGGAACCGTCCGGCCGATTTTGCTCAACGGCACCAGTGAGCACGAAGGTGTGCAAACCATCCAGACCGAAACGGCCGAGCAGCGGCAGCAGATGGCCGAACTTTTTTTTGAGCTGCGCAAACACAAAGGGGTTACAGCCGCTGCCGCTCATGAAGCGGTATTGGCCCCGCTCACGTTCGGGGCGCTGATGGTGCGGGCTGGGCTGGCTGATGGCTGTGTGGCTGGAGCGGTGCATGCGACTCGCGACGTGCTGCGGGCCGCCTTGCAAATTATCGGTTTGGAAGAGGGGAATAGTTTAGCCAGCAGCGTATTTCTGATGATTTTGCAGGATGGAACCGCACTTACTTACGGTGATTGTGGAATGGTGCCAGACCCAGATGCGGGACAACTGGCCAATATTGCGGTGAAATCGGCCGCCACCCATACGCAACTGACAGGCCAAACGCCCAAAGTAGCGATGCTGTCATTCAGCACCAAAGGGAGTGCTGATTCAGACTCTGTGAGCAAAGTGCGTGAGGCCACCGCCATCGCCCAAAAACTAGCGCCTGATTTGATGTTAGACGGTGAACTGCAGTTTGATGCAGCATTTGTGCCCAGCGTGGGTGAGCGCAAAGCGG
>JBCCSO010000956.1:0-1927 GCA_039199965.1 Chloroflexota bacterium
GATTGTGTACGTTTGCTCTGAAAGCCCCGCCCCTGCCAGCAGCTCAGAAATATCTTTTAGGCGCACTTTTTGCCCGTTCAGCAAATACTCATTGTCACCCGAACGATAAGCCCGACGGCAAATTTCGACCTCAGAATAGTCGATGGGAAGCCAGCCGCTTTCATTGTCAAGCGTAAGGATGGCTTGTGCCATACCGGCCCGGGCGCGGGTTTTGCTCCCAGAAAAGATCATGTCGGTGGTGCGCTTGCCGCGCAGCGTGCTGTAGCTTTGCTCACCCAAGCACCAGCGGATCGCGTCGGCTACGTTGCTTTTGCCGCTGCCATTGGGGCCAACCACGGCCGTGATGCCACCTTCAAAGATGAATTCTGTTTTGCTGGCAAAGGTTTTGTACCCTTGCAGAACGAGTTTCTTGAGTTTCATGTCGCTGTCGCTTATGCTGAACTCCGTTCCGTTATCCCGAACTAGAGTTCAGGCCTTCGCTTACACGACCAATCGCAGATTGGTCTAGGTCAGCTTATTGACATCTTTGCTTGTGCACGGAACGATTGTTCGGGAATTGGTTGGATTGTTTGTTAGTCAGATATGCGGTCTTGTTAAGAACCAGCTCACCAACTAAAAATCAACAAACTCTTTTCTCTTCCCAGCACATCATTGTATCATTCTGCGCTATGAAATTCACAATTGAAGATATGCAAGATTCAGACGCGGCCGAAGTGATGCGCATTTATGGTGAAGGGCTTGACGGGAACAATGCGACCTTTGAGACGGTTCTACCTGATTTTGACACGTGGATTGAGGGTAAACGGCCGGACTGTTGCTTGGTGGCCCGTCGGTTAAATAGCGAAAGGAATTTAGCCGGATGGGCGGTGCTGTCGCCCACCAGTAAGCGGAAAGTATACGAAGGCGTTTGTGAAGTCACTGTCTACGTTTCGAATGACGCTCAAGGATTAGGGGTTGGTAATGCGCTAATGGGTGTACTGGTTGAACGTTCTGAGCAGCTAGGTATTTGGACGCTGTATTCCAGCATATTTCCAGAAAATGGAGCGAGTGTTCACCTACATGAAAAACATGGGTTTCGCACCATCGGCCGACGAGAACGTGTCGCATTCCACCCAACTACACAATCATGGCGTGACACCATCATCATGGAAAGGCGATCAAAAATTACTGGTATTTCGTAACGTTCGCCTTAAGATAACTGCGATTTACACATGTACTATGTGAGACCTGTGCTTTGAACCACAAAAACTTTGCGACTCCCAGTTCCATTGGCTAAAATACCTGACTGATTTAAGCCTAGAGATTAATTTTTCCTAATTAAAAAAATTTTGATGGCAACATTCGTGCCATCTTTTTGTTGAAAGCCTCTAGGTGAAAGCCCTAAAGTTCTTTAAATCAAATAAGACTTAAGATTGGCTTTTGCTTGAGCCATCCGCAATTGCTGCCAGACAATGTAATCATCAGTTGTGTTTGACTCAAGGCGATTTGCGAATTTAAATTTTCCAATTTGGATTTACCAAATCGCTCCGTAGCCGTTTTCAAAAGGCAATTATCTAAAAATGAATTTTGAAAACGGCTTAAATCAGAAGTGCTTAAAAATCCCTAAAAAATTAAACGAAAATAGATAATTTTCTGGAGGTCTCTTTATGGAAGTCCCTTTGTTATTTTGGCTTGGAATTATAGGTTCAGCCGTTGCATTGTATTTTGCCTACACGTTCTACAATCAAATTATTGAAGAAGATGAAGGCACCGACCTGATGATCGAAATCGCTGAGGCGGTTCGTGAAGGTGCCATGGCTTACTTGAATGCTCAGTATCGCTACATCGGTTATGTATTTGGTGCTTTGTTTATTGTGTTCATCATCTTGAGCGCGTTGGGCGCACAGCAATGGGGTGTTGCATTTGCATTTTTGACTGCAGGTATCGC
>JBCCSO010000957.1:0-1915 GCA_039199965.1 Chloroflexota bacterium
GCCGTTTTGAGAAATACCGACCAAGTTGTAGGCACAGGCATGACAGGGCCGGAAGCTTTGAGGCAGGGGCGTCGAAATCGGCCGAAAACAAAGCTTGATATTCGCTATGTCTCTGACAAGACAGGAGAGCCGCTAGAGCTTTCGCCTTTATTAAGTAAGCTGGCTTCAGCTCTTGCGCGGGTTGATCAACCTGTCTACTTGGTTGGTGGGGCGGTGCGAGACGCACTTCTGGGTAAGGTGAGCCACGACCTTGATTTTGTGGTGCCTAAAAACGGCATTAAAGTTGCCTATCAGATTGGTGACTATCTGCGGGTGCCAGCCTTTGTGTTAGATGACCAGCGGGATGTCGGCCGGGTCGTGCTCAGGCAGGAAGGGATTTATCTTGATATCGCTGCGTTTCGAGCGGAGACCCTAGAGGGTGATTTAAGAGATAGGGACTATACGTTTAACGCAATGGCGTTGCCTGCGCTTGCAGAAACATCGGCTGAACTGATTGATCCCCTAAACGGTTTTGATGATCTCAAGAACGGTCTCTTGCGCCCCGCCTGCCCTAGCTCTTTGTCAAATGACCCGGTACGGATTTTGCGCGGGGTGCGTATGGGGTTGAAATACAGTCTTGAACCTGACGATGCAACAGCTAAGATGATGGCTGATGCTATCCCACAATTGAGCCGTGTGTCTGCAGAGCGGGTGCGCGATGAGCTTCTAAACATTTTAAATGTAGACGGAGCTGGTGGACTTGAGCGGTTGCGCAGCTATGGACTGCTGGCTGAAGTATTACCTGAAATTACCAAAATGCTTGGGGTGGAGCAGACATCACCGCATCATGAGCCGGTTTTTGAACACACCGTAAGCGTTGTTCGCTGGCTGCAAAAGCTTTTGCGTGCGGAGGCGCTGGTAGATTGGTTTGCACCCATTCTTGAAAAGGTAGCCAATCATTTGAATCGCAGTGTGACTGGGGAGCGCCACGGCCGGGATTTAATTCTGCTGGCAGCTCTTTATCACGATGTTGGCAAGCCAGAAACCCAATCTTTCGAAATAGACGCTGATGGTTCAACTCGAATTCGTTTTTTTCAGCATGACAAAGTTGGGGCAAAACTGACAGAAGCACGGCTAAAATACTTTCGTTTGAGTGGTGAAGCGGTGAAGCATACGGTTGCTGTAGTTCAGGGTCACATGCGGCCGCTCCTGTTAGCTAGCGAGGACAGTGTGTCAGTTAAAGCCAAACATCGGTTTTGGCGAAAATATCAAACGGCCGGAATAGATATTTGTTTGCTATCGATCGCAGACCATCTGGCGACGTATTCTGGCACAGGACCCTCTAAAAAGTGGGAAAAATATTCAGGCACCGTAACTGATTTGCTTGATCATTGGTTTATGGTCGAAGCCCCGATTGTTAAAGCGCCTTCTCTAGTAACTGGCCGAGACTTAATGGATGGACTAGGCATAAAGGGTGGACCGCACATCGGCCAACTTTTAGTCGAGTTGGAAGAGGCTCAGGTTGCTGGGGAAATTACAACGGCTGCTGAAGCATTAACACTCGCTGAACGTTTATTAAATCGCTCTAGTCAATCATAAGCTTTTTTGAATAATTCCAGCTGTTCGCCTCATTTGCGAGATAGCTATAATATGTGTTCCCAGTTCTGCCAAGAGAACCAAAAAAGGAAAAAATATGTCACTGTCCACACCTCCATTATCACTTGGTATTGAAGAAGAATTCCAAATTGTTAACCCCAAAACGCGAGACCTGCATTCTTCTATCGAGAAGTTAATCGCGGCTGATGACGTCCGTGATGATAAACTCAACCTAAAACCTGAATTCATGCAGTCACAGGTAGAAGTTGGGAGTCATGTATGCCGTAACATATCTGAAATTCGCCAAGAAGTGGTCCGTTTGCGTCGTCAAGTGATTGAC
>JBCCSO010000958.1:0-1905 GCA_039199965.1 Chloroflexota bacterium
CCAGCCCGTAGATCGTCTGATCAACCAGCTTCTGATCGATCCGTTCTTGCTCAAGCCTTTGATTGCCCGCAACCAGCTCCGCATAAACAGCCGCTTCATCGGCCGTTAAATGGAGCAAACTCTTTTGCTCTGCCGGAGTCCCTGTAACCACAAAATGACTGTAGCGGCTGAGTGTTGCCTGATCCATTAGAAAAGACCGCGTTTGCGGATAATAACTGCGCAATTGAGACAAAATTTCAAACCCCTGCGCATCTAAATCACCCCAATACCAAATTTCACAGTGAGCCAGCCACTTTACACTGCGCAGCGCATTTACCTGAAACCCTTTCCCCCAGATAGCAACCCCATTTTTGATTTGGGGCAGCGTGAGAAACGTCATCTTGTTTTCCACAATAATAACGATGCTGTGTTGTAGCCCAAGGAGCTTAGCATGGTCAGACATCTTTAAAGTCAAGTCGGCTGCAGGCCAGCCTAGCTGGGTGGCTAACGCCGTATCCAGCAAGCGCAAACGGATCTGAGGCTCGTCGTAGCGCAGCCCGTAGCGACGCGAAAAGTGGTTTTCATCAGATAAAATCGCGTCGGCCGGCAACAGCTCATCGAGCAGATGGCGCAAAATACCCTGATGGCTTTCTATAAACTTAGAATGAACTTCAATCGGAATTTCCCGCATGTACAGGTTTGGGCGTGGATGTGCCACAAAATAAGCGCAAACCTGCAAAATACTGGCCCAATTCTCTAAATTTGCCAGCACGCGCTGCGGGTAGCGAGCCAGCCATCCCGAGTGGATGAGCTGTGGAAACTGCTGTTTTGTTAAATCAATCGCCTGCTCAAAGCGGTGAAATTCTGCTGTCTTTCCGATTGTTTTGAGAAAATCTGGCTGTGTTTCAAACGCAATCCGGCTTGGTAACGACTGCCGGCCGTACAGGCGATGGTTCCGCTCTTGCAGCGTTACCGTATAGCCGTAACCCTTAACCCGTTTACCGCCATCCCTCAAGGTGCCAACCCATTTGTTCAAATTGGTGTAATCATCACTGGCTTTGGCTTTGCGAAAGGGGATATCCAACGGAAAAAACGCTCCGCCACGCACCACAGAACCCAAAAAGGATAAGTATTTGCGCAGCGCTTTTTCCCGAATTTCGTCAGGAGAAATCATGAGACTAACCCTCAACAAGCTGATGGCGATTTTCCTGCAATTCTTCAATGCTCATGGTAATCACGCGGGAGCGATCCCCCTTTTCATTGTTCATGACCAAATGGCAGGCGTGGATAAAAGGCTCTACGATTTGCAGCCCGGTATTGGGGGTCACAACCAACAGTTGTAAATCAAGCTGTTGAAATAAACGCATCGCATAGCGGGAGTTGTCTTCGTCTGAGCGGCTAAAGGCTTCATCGACCACCACAAAGCGAAACGTATTCGTTGATCCGGCCGTGTGCCCCAGCCCAAATTGAAACGTGATGGCAGATGCCAAGATGGTGTAGGCCAGCTTGGCTTTTTGCCCACCAGATTTACCAGATGAGTCTGAATAGTAATGTTTCTCACTGCCGTCGGCCGCGTACCGTTCGATGGCGGCAAAGTTTAACCACTGGCGCACGTCAGTCACCTTTGTGGTCCAGCGCGCCTCATTTTTAAAACGATTGATCAGCTCTCGTACTTTGTTAAAGCTGACTTCATACGCTTCTTCAGAGCGATCCGCCCCCACATCGATCAAACAGTCGCGCAATATTTGCTGAAACTCACGAATTTCAGGGTCCCGGTTGCTTTCGGTTTTGAGTTCGATGTAGGTGTCGGGGGTGTAAGCGATCGATTTTAAAGACCGGTTGAGATCATCAATATTTTCCTCGATGTCTTCCCTATGTTTGTATAAATCAGCCTGAAACAAAGAGATGGCTTCGATCACTTTTTCA
>JBCCSO010000959.1:0-1903 GCA_039199965.1 Chloroflexota bacterium
AAAAAAATCATGGATGACAAACTGTACGAAAAGTACACGCTGCAAGCCTCTGCCACAGGAGTAACCTAATGCTAAATTTTTCTGATTACGATGTAAGCCCAGAACGAGGTTTTTTACCGACCGAAGATCCGCTGCTGCAGTTGCCACCTGCGTTTGCCGATTGGGACCGTCTATCGGCCGAACTCCCCTACTTGGTTCTTACCGGCCGGGTGCGCAGCGAGTTAGCCAAGTTTCAGTCACCAGATGTTAATCAACTTACCACAACGGCTGAGCTCGAACGAGCCATGCTCATCATCAGCGCTATTGGGATGGCGTATATCTGGGCGGAAGAGGAGCCGCTAGAAGTGCTGCCCGCCAACATCGCGGTTCCGTGGGCGGCCGTGGCAGACAAGCTTGGCCGGCCGCCTATCGTGACCCACAACTCAATTGTGCTCAACAACTGGCGCAGGCTTAACCCCAATGAACCCATTCACGCAGATAATTTAGCCTGCACCCAGCATTTTATGGGCGGCATGGATGAGCAGTGGTTTTTTACAGCAACAGCGGCCCTAGAAGCGGCCGGAGCACCCGCTTTGAAAGCGCTGGCTGATGCCAAGAGTGCGGCGGCAGCCGATGATATTGAAACGGTCACCGAGCTTTTAGACACTGTTTGTCAAATCTTTAAGCAGGTCAATTCGGCCCTGCTGCGCATCTATGAGAAGTGTGCCCCCTACATTTTTTACCATCGGATCCGGCCGTTTTTGGCAGGATGGGACCAGACCGGCATTCTGTTTGAAGGGGTCAGCGAGCAACCCTTGAAGCTGCACGGGGCTAGTGCCGCGCAGAGCAGCCTCATCCAAGCGTATGATGCGGCCCTTGGTATTGAGCACTTTCACGAAGAGACCCGGCCGTTTCTGTTGCTTATGCGTGAATATATGCCCCCCAAGCACCGCCAGTTTGTAGAAGATTTAGCCAAGGGGCTGTCCATTTATGATTTTGTAGAAACACACAAAGATAATCATCCAGACCTCGCCTCAATCTTTAATCAATGCATCGATGAGCTAGACATCTTTCGCCGTGAGCACATGGGGATTGCGGTCCGCTACGTGCTGCGCCAAGGTAAAGATGGTGAAGATGGCTTAGGTACCGGTGGCACAAGTTTTGTCCCATTTTTGCGCGAAGCTCGTAACGAAACGAGAGCCAAACGAGCGGAAGTAAAAACACAAACAGATGAACAAATACAACCCGTTTAACTTTCAAAAATGGATCGATGAAAATCGGCATCTTTTAAAACCGCCAGTGGGGGCCAAAACCCTGTTTGATGAGTCGGGCAGCTTCATGATTTTTGTCGTCGGTGGCCCCAACAAACGGCGGGATTTCCACTATAACGAAACAGAAGAGTTTTTCTACCAGCTAGAAGGCAATATGATTCTCCAGATTCGTGAGGAGGATGGCACGCTGGTTGATGTTCCGATCAATGAAGGGGAAATTTTCTTGCTCCCGGCCGGGGTGCTACATTCCCCTCAACGCAAGGCTGAAACGGTTGGTTTGGTGGTTGAAGTCAAACGGCCGGGCACAAAAGATGCCGTATTTTGGTACTGTGACAAGTGCGGTGAAGAGTTATACACTACCTCCTATCAATTTGATCAGATCGGGACTGAGCTCAGCCCGGTGCTAGAAAAAGTGCATGCCAGCGAGGCATTGCGCACCTGCAAAAGCTGTGGCGATATTTTAGTGATTTAAGGCCAAAGGCCGTCGTTTTAAGCCGTGATCTTTAGATCATTGGCGCAAACAATCAATGAAAGGATTTGACCCTATCGAAAGCTGGGACGCTGAATCAGCAAAGCACTATGCCACCCATTTACGAGGTGATGAAGCGGATGCAGCCGCGTTTCTTTCCAGCTATGCTAACGGGGAAAATGCC
>JBCCSO010000960.1:0-1900 GCA_039199965.1 Chloroflexota bacterium
CTGCTTTATGAATTCTTCCCTTTCCTCTTTTACCCACACCGTCGGATGGCACTGCTCATCTACCAGCGTTTCCAACGTCGCCCAGTATTTTGGGGTGCCGATGTCAGAAGCGATGGCTTTTGGTCTGGGAGCCGGATTGGGTTTTCAATATTGGAACATTCCTGCAAACTCTCCCCGTTTTAGTTTTAACGGCCGATCATCTGGCCTTGAACGAAAATTCTTTAAACACATCGGCCGACCGGTCACATGGTCTGGTGAATGGTCGCCCAAAAAGATGGCAGATGCCATTGCGCAAGGTCGGCCGATTTTATGTGTGACCGACATTTACGGACTCCCCTACTATCAGCCACAAGTGCATTTTCCCGGCCACGGCGTGGTTGTGACAGATATTGATTTAGTTGGCGAGCAAGTCTCGATTGCAGACATCGCATCACCAGATTTACTCACGGTGCACTGGGATCATCTAAAAGCGGCTATGAGCGAACACCGTCCGCCGATGATTGAACCCAATCAGTGGGTTGCTCCAGAGCCGCTTGATGCCAGCATCATCAATGAAACATCGATCCGCAAGGCACTCAAAACGACGGCCGACTTTATGCTCCGGTCCGATCATCATGAGGAAGGGCTGCACCACATGCCCCGCATGGCGGATGACATGGTCAACCTGTGGGGCAACGAAGAAAATTTTGCTTGGACCGCTCGATTTGGGTATCAGGCGATTGAAAAACGGGGCACCGGCGGCGGTGGATTCCGCAAGCTGTACGCTCACTTTTTAGAAGAAGCGGCCGAATTTTTGCCCGCCATCCATAAAAACAATCTGGTCGATGATGTGTTTGCTTCGGCCGATTTGTGGACCCAGTTTGCAGCAACCCTCAAGCAAATATTTATTCAAAATAATCCAACCCTTTTTGAATCAGCACGAGATCAGCTTCTAGAAATCTATGCGGCCGAAAAATCAATGATTATGAAAATTGATGGGATAATAGCCGCGTAGGCAAAATCAGCTTAAGAATAACTTTGCACATCTGATGAATGAATCAAATCTTAGCAAGATAGAATCAACAATCGTCAATATATTGAGTCGTAAAGAAAGAGCAGAAGAGGAGATCAATCTCTACATCGAAAAAATATTAGAGGATTCACTAACTTCAAAAGAAAAACTCTTATCTTTGCTTGATTCAATCCGAAACTCAAATCAAATGGGGGATGAAATTGAAGATATTATTCTCGATGTGATGGATAGGCTAACCGGATGGTGTAGCCCAAGCAGGAAACTATGACAAAAACATGGCGCGGAAACTTTAGCCAAGGCAGCTTTTTCGGAGTCAACCCAGACAATCCGGGCGGGCTTCATCTAAACTTCAAACCGGTAGAAACTGACGGTAAATATCTGACCGTGCGCGCCGAAGCGCAGGTAGCGGACACGTTTGAGGGGCCACCGGGCCACGTTCATGGTGGTATATCATCGGCTATTTTGGATGAAGCGATGGGGAATGTCTGCTTCAAAAACAAGTTTTTCTGTGTATCAGCGACCCAAACAACAGACTGGCACCGGCCGACGCCGCTCAATACCCCTTTGGTGATTGAGGGCAACATCAAAGAAGTGAATGGGAAAAAGATTACGGCCGAATCGAAACTGATGCTGGCGGATGGCACGATTTTGGTAACAGCTCACGGGGTTTACATTCATCGGCCGGATCTGTTTGAAAAATTTGCAGCCCAGAATGGCATGAGCCTGCCAGACATAGCCTAAAACGAAGGAGAAATTGATGCGTAAACCAAGAATTTTGATCGCAAAACCAGGGCTAGACGGCCACGATCGCGGCGCAAAAGTAATTGCGCGGGCGCTGCGCGACGCCGGTATGGAGGTAATCTACACCGGCCTGCGCCAAACGCCTGA
>JBCCSO010000961.1:0-1899 GCA_039199965.1 Chloroflexota bacterium
AGACAAAGATAACTGCTACGCGTTTGAAATTTCAGGCAGCGGCTACTTCAAAATTCTGCAGCGGGAAGAAGGCTCGTGGAAAGCGCTGGTCAACTGGACAGAGTGCGGTGCAATCCGTCAGCAAAACGAAACCAATGAACTCACTGTCACGCAAAGGGAAACTGAAGCTATTTTCGTGATAAACGGAGTTGAAGTCCATCGAATGCCAATCACCTATCCAGCCCAAAATATGGGGATCGGGTTTATCGTCAACGGACAGCTGCGGTTAGAAGTGGATAGTGTGCTTGTTACTTACTTTGTCGGCCGGGATGGGGAAAACGATGGTGGCAAAGCCAAGAAAACCAAACAGTCTTCCGAAGAAGATCTAAAAGAAGTGATGGATGAGCTCAACAAGCTCATCGGTATGGACAACATTAAGCGAGAAATCAACACCTTGATCAACGTATTAAAAGTGCAAAAATTGCGCGCTGATCGCGGGATGAAAACAACCGACCTTTCGCTGCACATGGTGCTGGCAGGTCCTCCCGGAACGGGTAAGACCACAGTCGCCCGGCTTATCGGCCGGATTTATGCGGCGCTTGGCTTTTTGGCCGACGGGCACGTTATCGAAACAGACCGGGCCGGGCTTGTGGCCCAGTATGTGGGGCAAACCGCCCCCAAAGTGGAAGAAGTAGTTAACGAAGCGGTCGGCGGCATTTTATTCATCGACGAAGCTTACTCGCTGATGCCGGCCGATGGTGGTGCGGGCGGCCGTGACTTTGGTCAAGAAGCGATTGAGGCGCTGCTCAAACGAATGGAAGACAAACGGGGTGAGTTTGCCCTTGTGATTGCCGGATACGCTGACGAGATGCATCGTTTTCTAGATGCTAATCCCGGTGTTCGATCTCGCTTCAACCGCTACCTCTATTTCGATCACTACACCCCAGATGAACTCACCGGCATCTATGAGCTATTCGCCAACTTAGGCGGCTTTGAGCTAGACGAGGGTGCCAAAAAAGCGGTCAAACTGCACATGGCCAAAGCGTATGCCCGCCGTGATAATGCGTTTGGCAACGGCCGGTATGCGCGCAACCTGTTCGAGGACACAATCGAACAGCAGGCCAATCGCATCGTAGGGATTGACAACGCGCTTGAGAACGGTGATGCGATTTCGGATGAAGATTTGAAAACGTTTGTGGCTGAAGACATCCCATCCTTTAAGGATGACTCACCGGAGCTAACACCCAGTCAAGTTGCAGAGCTGCTAAACATCGAGCTTGAGCCACCTGAAAACAAACCAGAAACGGAAATTGTGAAGATTGAGGAAACATCCTCTGCAGAAGCAGAGACGGTTGAAAGCCAAGAAGATAGCGCATCCGAATAACGCAAGGTAAAGGTTAGTCACCTATACCAGTGAGCTGTAAACCTCTTGATATTTCAGAACCCCGGAATCGAATTAACGTATAGGGGAACGTGTGAGAAATATTAGCGGGATAAAATTCGCCTGTGGGGAGTCGAATTTTGACCCAAGGGTTACCACAACCAATGAATGAAATGTTTCCATTTGCCCTAATGCTGGGTTTTATGCTCCTAGCTATCGTTATTGCCTTGGTTAAGCACAATCAGTATCAAAACAGAATTGCACGTGAGCTGAAGCAAAAAGGGTACCGGCCGATTGATATCAGTCGCCGCTGGATTGATTTTGATGAAAACACAGCGACCTATGATGTTACTTACCAAGACAAGTTCGGTTCACAGCATCAAACATCTTGTAAAGTGCGCAGCGTGTTTATCTTTTTTGATGGAGACCTTTACTGGACCAAGCCCTTTGCCAATCAAGTGTCAGCTCAAGACCCAAATCATGCCATGACTCAGCAGATTTTGATCGATGCGCTGCGCAAAGAAAACAGCAAGCTCAAG
>JBCCSO010000962.1:0-1883 GCA_039199965.1 Chloroflexota bacterium
GAGCCAAATGAATATCGTCAGCGCGATCGCTCGAAAACAGACAATTTTGAGCATGCAACTTAGACGCTCTAGACTACTGAAAAGAAAGTCATCATTGCAGGTCAATAGCGCGATCACAGGTTTAGAAGGGATCGCGATCGCTTCTTGCAAGGCCTGCCTCCAGTTTGCTCAGTTTAAGATTCGATAGACTGCTAATCCTGAACCTACCCCGAGTTTGCCCATGGGTATAAATCGACGGCGATTTTTACATCTTTGGGGTTGAGCAACGCTTTGATGTGTGCAACTTGCTGAGAAAATTCAGCACTGGCATGAAATTTTCCATCTCTCTGCCGATGTGAGCCTGCTAGAGGACCAACTCGTCGTACATTAGTGGGCTTAGCGGCATATACTGCGAGTGCTCCGTTGAACCATGTCGTTTGGGGTAGATCATTCGACAGCGTAGATTCGGATAAGAGTTAGGCCGAAGATTTCTGAGGACTGAGCTGTATGCTCGGGAAGGTAACTATCAACCGGCGCTCATTTATTCAATTTTCTTCGGCTTTTGCCGGTTCTGTGTTAACGAGTCAGATGTTTTCCGGTTGTGGAACCTTCAACACAATGAAGACTGTTCCGACCCCTTCAACTTGGTGGATGCCTGAGGAATCAGAACCTCATGAACGTACGTGGATGGCATTTGGGGCTAGTCGTAAAATTTGGGGGACAAAGCTTCTTCCAGCAGTTCAAGATAATTTAGTCACCATCGCCAAATCAATCGCTGACTACGAACCGGTTTATATGTTGGTGCGGGAGTCAGAACACCAGCTTGCTGCTCACAAGTTTGGTGCCTCAGTCACTTTAATCACGTGTCCTTTAGATGATCTATGGATGCGTGATACGGGGCCTGTTTTCGTCAAGCGTGAGCCAGGTCAGCTTAGGGGAATTGATTTCAATTTCAACGGCTGGGGTCAGAAACAAGAACATGGCCATGATGCCGAAGTTGCTCAGTTTGTGATTGAACAAATAGGTCGTCAGAAAATTGCTACTCAACTGATATTAGAAGGGGGGGCGATTGAAGTCGACGGTCACGGCACGGCCATGATGACTGAAAGTAGCGTGCTCAATCGTAATCGCAACCCTGGTATGAGTAAGTCTCAGTTTGAAGCCTTGCTTAAGCCACTTTTGGGGTTACGTAAGATCATCTGGCTGCCTGGCATTCGAGGGCGAGACATTACCGACGGCCATATTGATTTCTACGCCCGTTTCATTCGTCCAGGAGTTGTTGTTGCCGGATACGAGCCCGATCCGACCTTCTTTGATCATGCCGTTACCAAAGAAAATTTGGATATTCTCCGCTCTGAGATGGATGCTGATGAACGTCAGTTAGAAGTTCTCGTATTGGAAAATCCAAAAACAATTCGACCTACTTTGGCCACAGATGATTTTGCGGCAGGTTATATCAATTTTTATGTGGTGAATGGAGCGGTGATAGTCCCAGAATTTGGTGATGATTTGGCAGATAGTCGGGCAAAGTCGATTTTGCAAGATCTCTATCCTAAGCGTCACATCGTACAGTTGAATATTGACGCGATCGCGGCTGGTGGCGGAGGCATACACTGTACTACACAACAACAGCCCCGCGCCTAAAACGTCCACGCTCGTCTCATAAAAGTTGAGTGATCACGATGTAAAGGTGGGCCTCATTAGCATTGGTGTAATTCTGCACACCATTTGCGTTGCAAAATAAAATCATGATGATGGTGTCAACTATAGAGCCCATTTGAGATCTTTTGAGTTATGAGGGAAGCTGAAGTTGTCCTTCAAAGCTAAATGTTATGGCCTATTCCAGCAGTCTGACCGACGCCGAATGGCAACTCCTGGAACCGTTATTGCCCGAAATCTTGCCC
>JBCCSO010000963.1:0-1880 GCA_039199965.1 Chloroflexota bacterium
AATCCTCAATTGATTGTTGAATGGCGCCACGAAAACCCTCAGTATTTTTATCTTCAGAAAACCAAAATTTGACGGCCGATTCTGGCAACATCGCTGTTGGGCTTAAATCTTCTGGATCACCCAGTTGCTCTACAGCCACACTGCTCCCTTCAGCAAACGGCATTAAGGGTGTAATCAATAATTCAGCCGTTTCTGGGTCGGTAATGATGACTACCTCAATATATTTTGCTGTCATGTGGTTACCACGGGAATTCTGACACCGCTTCGGCCGCTTTTACGAGCTCTGGATCATCTGCCAGAATGCCGCGCTGCTCGGGTGGCAGTAGATCTGCAATCTTTTGCATAATCTCTTCGCCGATGGCGTCAAGCTGAGTCCTGCGCTCTTTCCCACGGCCAGTTACTTTATAGGGGCCAAATGGCTCACCCACCCTAAGTGTTACTTTTGGGCGACGGAAAGGATTGAGCGGAAAAAGCTCGTCCATCCCATCGATGCCAATAGGTAAAATGGGAGCTTGGCTCATCGCGGTGATGAGCGGTACACCTGGCCTAGCTGGCCGGAGAACATTGGCCCACGCTCCCCCTTCAGGAAAAATACCTAGAATTCCATTTTGCTTCATGATCGCATTGGCGGCGTTGAAAGCGTATCTTGAACTGGTGCCACGCTGCACATTGTAAACACCCCACCAGTCAGGCATGCTGCTGATGACTCTGTTGGGAGCGGCCGGCCGATTGGTCCCTGCCAAAAATTCTAAATGCCAAGGCAGCGCATGGATCAGTATAGTTGGGTCGGCAAAATTGAAATGATTGGCAACCACAATCACGGGACCTGTTTGTGGTAAATTTTCAGGGTTGATGATTTCAACTTTGGCAACAATTTTGAAGACTACGGCTGCAATAAACTTAAAGAAGCGGCGTTTGATGGGGTAGCGTGGATACGGAAATTCTTCGGACATAGGACTCTAATTATAGATTAGTCCGAAAAGGAGTAAAGAAACGATACAGAAAATGGGGGAACTATCTCTCTTAAAATTGGAACTCAGGCGAAATAAGTTAGGCGTAAACTGCTGATAATAAAATCTACCTGAGGTATTTGAATTCAATGTTTCAACCTAAAGAATATCATTTTCATACTGGTGCTCGATTTGTCTATCGTATGAGCGGAGGCTTTTTCCTAATCATGGGGCTCTTGTTTGTCGGGGGTAAATTTACACAATCTGATCCCTTCAAAGACCCAGACATTTGGTTTATGCTGGTTGTGGGGAGCGCGTTTGCAATTGTGGGATTGCGGACAATCTTATTTGGGCAGTGGGGGCGAATATCTCTGGAAGATGATGTCCTTAAAATTTCAACGTGGATCGGCCGACTCACTGTCAAATATAGCGATGTCGCAGACATCGGTTTAATGGTTGGATCGATACCGTATCGCGGGATTAAAGCTTATTTGATACGCAAGAGGACCGGGGGAATGCCCGTGAATCTTATCATTCGCGATGGTGGTAGAACGGTTAAGAGCAGCGTTGTTTCTTCGTTCGAAAATTACGTAGAGATCATTGAAGAAATTGAAAATAGATCAGGGCAGCCGGTTAAACAAATTAGCGCATCTGTTTGGCATGAATGGATTAAAAACCCAATGCTATCAACGTAATAGAGATTGATGTTTGTCGTTTGGCCTACTGAGTGAGTTCGCTTATCATCTGCTTTTCTTTTGTCGTTCTGGAGAGGTGTATGATGCAATTTTCAAGTCCCGAAGCCCAAGGCTTTGACGCCGGCCGTCTAAACCGAATCAATTTGCTCATGGAGCGCTACATCGACAGCGGCCGCATGGCTGGAATGGTAACGCTTGTAGCACGTCATGGAGAAGTGGTCCATCTGGAAACGCA
>JBCCSO010000964.1:0-1873 GCA_039199965.1 Chloroflexota bacterium
CACGGCATGGTGTGGGCCTCGATCCGGGCCGAGGACGAGCGCAGCTCTGACGGATTCTTGGATATTGAAATAGCATTTCATAAGTTCGATCGACAAATGCTGATTCTTTGTCAGTTGTCGTATGTTGCCGCTAAATGGCTAGAAGCTGGTAATTACTCTTCTCCACTCATGTCATTAGCTTACGAATTTAATCCATTTGATTATTCTGAAGTGGAAGTGAAAGAATGGATTCAAGCTGCCAAAATTGAGTTAGCGATTGAGCTTGATCGGGCCAAAGAGCAAACACATTCTCTGTCACACAAAGTGCCAAAAGGCCCATCTTCTGCTCTAAGCCAAGATTTTACTGAAGGCGCCAAACAAATATTGGAAAGGTTTGGTCAGTTAATCATGCTCAGAAGATATGCTTACATGGGTGGAGGTGGAGGAAGTTGGCATTTAGTAACTCACTTTTCAGAATGGGCAAAACTGCTAGATGAAGGAAGACCTAGAACTGCATACACGATCATCTTAGAAAATGAGTTATCAGTCTTGGGAAAAATCAATTCAGATTTTTTAGATCAAACTCTAAAGATTTTTGACAAATGGGGTGACTTAATGATCGCTAAAATACTTGACGACGATTCGATGATTTCCCTCCATCCATTTGAGTGGAAGATGACAGGTCACAGTCATCAAGATGCGGACGAATCATTGCAACAAGCAAGAAACAGAGTTGTTGAATTTTTCGATAAACATAGAGGAGCCAGGGTAGCAGTTGGTAGAAATATCTGGATATGGGAAGATGAGATTTACGAGAAAACGGCTTACTATCCGGACGCTGATGGTAGTGTGCGGACAGGTGCATACTAAGACAGCCAGAGGCTCAATGAAATATGATGTTAAAAGCCGCCCTAAACGGGAATCGATCAAGTCAGGAAAATCCAGCTGTACCTACGACTCCAGAGCATCTGGCTCAGGATGCCAAAGCAGCTGTGGCTCTTGGTATAGGTGCTATCCACGTTCACCCACGTGATGTAGGTGGATTAGAGAGCTTGCACTGGTCTGATATTGAACTGGCCATCGTTACGATACGTCAGGCCTGCCCCGATGTTCCCATCGGTATCAGCACGCGAGAGGGGATTACAGCCACAGTTACCCAACGCTTTGAATTGGTTTGCGGCTGGCGAAACAGCCTTGATTTCGCATCAGTCAATTTTCATGAGGAAGGGTCTGCAGCAGTTGCGCGTAAACTAATTGGGATGGGCATTGGGGTTGAAGCTGGGCTGTTTACGGCCGAAGGTGCAGAGAATCTGGTTGCCAGTGGACTAGCGGAGCAGTGCTTGCGCATTATGTTGGAACCAATTGATGAATCGGTTGATGATGCTTTAAGAACTGTCAACACTACCGAAAGGATTCTTGATGATAGCAAAATTTCAAACCCATCTCGCCTTTTGCACGGGTTTGATACAACCGCTTGGCCGATGCTGGTTGAGGCCAAAAAACGGGGCTATGATTCTCGAGTTGGGTTGGAAGACACCCTGTTCTTGCCCGATGGATCGGCCGCAAAAAGTAATGTTGAACTGGTAAAGTGTGCTACCCACTTACTGGCTGATTAAAAACTTAGCTCATTTATGCAGTGCATACAAAAGACCAGTCTGGTTTCAAAAAACAGACTGGTCTAGAGAACTCAAACCACAAAACTTCCTAGAGGAACCATGGAACACCAATTAAATGTAGACCATATTTGGCAAAATTATATTGACGGCCGGTGGGTCGATAATCCCGAAAAGATACCCGTATATGATCCGGCCACCGGTAAGGTGATGGTCGAGGTCGCTAAAGCGGGAACAGACGAAGTCGAGATGACGGTGCAAGCAGCCCGTCTCTGCTTTGA
>JBCCSO010000965.1:0-1852 GCA_039199965.1 Chloroflexota bacterium
GAAGTGTTTAGGGTCATAAATTTCTCACTCAAACATCTGTTTTATTGTTAAAAGTGGCCGGAGCTATCGCCTACACGGCCGATTTTGGATGTCCTTATAAAATTTGGAAAAGTGTAATCCGCATTTTGTCATCACACAAGGGTCTTTACAGACCGCTTGGACGGTTATGTTCGGTTGTACCTGCACGGGTTGCATCATTTGCACCATTGCTCGCAGAATTGCTTTCTAACGTAATCATCACCTTAAGCTTAAGCTTCTTAAGGTATATTTATAGGGTATTTCAACCTGAAAGTTGCCACACTACCCACCTTTTGATCTTTCAAAGGGTACAAAGTTAAAACCACAGTAAAAATTGTTCAATTAGGTGCTCTATGGGCCGTATTTCCGGGTACAAACTTAACCCGGTGTGATAAATGGCTATGCCTATCCCAATAATCAAGATAAAATAAATCAATATGTCGACACCAAAACCAAGACTGGTGGTGAGACGTGGACCAAATCCAGACCACGTCTACCTTCTACAAAACGATACGACTATTGTGGGGCGGGAACCGATCAACGATGTGATGTTTCCTGATCCAGAAGTATCTCGCAGACACTGCCGCATTGTGCAGCAAAAGGGTGAATACTTTATCGAAGACTTGAACAGCACAAACGGAACCTTTGTTAACGGCCGACGCATTTATGAAATTACCCGGTTAAGCAGCGGTGACATTGTTGACTTTGGTGAAACGGTGCGCGTCGTGTTTGAGTATCTGCTTCCGATGAGCGATGAACAGCAGGCGCTCATTAGCGACCCACGATTGCAAGCCTATCGTGATCCGGCTTATGCACAAGCTGGCAGTTACAAAACAATTCCACCCTACTCTTCTCAAGGCGCAGGTGGGCGGCCCCAGCAAGATTTTTACGCACAGCGTGAACCAGCAGGGATCTATCCACCGACGGGTGAGCAGCGGGCTGTAGGGTTAGCCCCGTGGCAAAGCTGGTTGATTGGTGGCGTGTTGGCCCTGATGGTGATGAGCATGTGCCTGTGCGGTGGTCTGCTCTTCTATCTTGATAGCAACTACCCAGATTTATTGTGGGGATGGCTGACTGGTTAGTGAATAGTGGTAGATAGGCAGGTAGTGGTTAGTTTTCAGAGCGCAATGAACCTGCCCACCATAGCCCTACGGCTGTCAAAATAATATCGCGCAAGCGAATGAGCAAGCTTAACGAGAGAGCCAATTCTGCGGCCGGTGTGAACCCCATCGCCCCCAAAATCCAGACGTGTCCCCCTTCAACCGCCCCCAACCCGGCCGGGATTGGCATAAGCAGCGCCAGCCGGAAAACGGTCAGCATCATGAGTCCTTGCACCCAGCTCACCTCAATCCCCAAAAATCTGGCCATCAGCCAATATTCGAATGCCAGCAAAACCCAGTTAAGCGATGCCCACCCTGCTGCGACTAGAATCGCACGCGGATGGTTAAGACAGAATGCCCCGATTTCAGCTTCCGTATTGATAATCTCTTGAGAAAGCCACCAGTTGGGCCACCAGCGGCCGAAGATCTTACCAAGCGGCTGCCTCCCGGTCCCCCACGCCAGCATCAGTGCGGCCAGCAGCCCAAACGCCGCAAACGCTGGCGCCAACCCCCAAGCCAAATCGGCCGATGTGAAAAGCTGATTTTGTACCACCAAGAAAATGCCCGGCACCAAAAAGAGCAGATTGGTGAACAGCATCAGTACCTTTTCAATGGTGACGGAAGCGGTTGCGGCCGCAAGCGGGACGTTGTGGCGTTTCTCTATCTGGATGACTTGGAACGGCTCGCCCCCAAACTGCGGGCCGGGGGTAATGTAGCTGATGGCAAAGCTCCCC
>JBCCSO010000966.1:0-1826 GCA_039199965.1 Chloroflexota bacterium
CCAAGGTTTGTACCACTCAAAGTTTTCAGATGCGATCTTGCCCCAAAAGCCGGGCAGATCGGCCGTTGCTTCAGCATGAACAGCCTCATAGTCAGGGACATGTGCGCTTTGGACAATCTCTGGCGAGGGGTGGTATACCTCACCTGTCATTTCTTTCTTTGCCATGGGATTACTCCTGTTTACCTATTCGAAGTCGGGATTTTAAAAAAGGAAATCGGGCCCCATTCTGACGCAATGGTGAGTAGACTCGTAGCTGAATTGGTCTAGATGGGGATTGCATAGTCCCTATTATAGTGAATGATTGCAGGTCTGGCAGGTCAAATTCTGCTAGCGCTCTTTATGCTTCTTGATAGGGATTATCTACGCTTCCACCTACAGGAATATCACGCAATTTTAGGTAGGCTTCAATCTCTTTTTCAAGCAGCAACAAGAACTTTTCGCTGCCAGTACACACCTTGAAATAGCGATTATTCTGATCAATTCCCATGAGTGCGTAAGGACCAAAGAAAAGATCTAGCCCAGTTTGCGGCCGAACATAGAACTGCTTGAAGTGTCCGTGGCTAATCATTTTTCGATCAGGGTTTAAGCGCGGAAACGGCCGCGAGCTCAGATAAAGGTTTTCACGATCAATGAGCACAATCTGCGAATTGAAAAACCAGTCTAACAGATGTCGCCCACCAATAATCCCGAACATAATCAGGGCTATACCGGGGAGATAAGCAAAGCCACCGTTTTCAAATGAGTACCAAATCAACCCGCCACCAATAAAGTAAAGTAGAGCTGAGCCAAAAGCTTTCAATGCAGAAACTAGGCCACTTACTGTTCGATTTACAGCATTCTGGAGCAGGCGCGCCTCATCTGACTGCTGAATGCTCATGGCACGCACAAAGTCGATGTATGCATCATCTGAGTAGCTTAATTTTGTTGATTTTTCATCTAGCTGAATTTGATCAAGCAAATCAGCCATCCTTGCAGTTGGCGTAATCATTTCGCCACTGTGGCGGATGCGAACACCAGTGACCCACGGTGGAATACTTTGTGCTGAAACTGTCTGATGGAATGGATTAACAACCGCCCCAGCCACGGCCGCATCATCAATCTTGAGCAAGCGTTCCAACTCACTTTCAGCCAAAAGCATCAGCGTTTCATTCCCCCTAAGCAGCAGTGAACGATCTCCGTTCGATGCAATTCCGTACAGCCCATAGGTTGTATTAGCTCTATGCGCTGCCCGCCGTTTCACATAAAACTGATTGAAATCTGCAGCACGAGCAATTTTCTCTCTGATCCGAAAGCCGCCAATCACTTCGATGTGTGATGAGATCGCGGTGCGATCCATCGAAACGATATAGGTACCGCTATTTGACATCATAAATGTAGCTAAGATAAATCCGGGGATTGCAAACAGAGCAATCAATAAAACATCTGAAAAGCCACTAATATCAATTGCAACTCCCAAGACAAATGCAATTAGTAACAAGACAGTAGACATCCATTTACCCAAAACGTTGGCCTGCTTCTCGTCGGCTGTCTGTACTTTGTGGGATGGCAGTTCAATTTTTGTGGTGTGAGGAGATCGCGTGATGATCAATCGGCTGACATAATTTAAGTACAGTTGATTGGTCTGAAAAATTTCGTTGGTATGGTTAACAAACTCTTGTGTAGGTTGATTAAAACCGCTCCACTGATTGCAATGGGGACATTCAGCCGCAAGACGCACCCAATCATAATTTTCAATGGGAATTGGTTGCGCGCAGTGTGTACAGGTTAGGTCCATATTCAGGCTCAAAAATAATTAATACTGAGAAAATTACAAATGTTTCACGCAA
>JBCCSO010000967.1:0-1806 GCA_039199965.1 Chloroflexota bacterium
GGCTGGCCGATCAACGCGATCACGGCCGGGCAGTCAGGCGCAACTTCACCCGCTACACTGGCAGGGACGCTGGTACAAACCCACGCTGAAACATTAGCCGCCATGGCATTTGTTAACTTAATCGAACCGGGCTACCCGTTTATTTTCAGCAATTGGCCGTTTGTGGCTGATCTGCGTACCGGGTCGATGACGGGTGGCAGCGCGGAAGGGGGCTTGCTCAACGCGGCCGCAGCTCAGTTGGCTAACTACATCGGTATGCCCAGCGGCGTTGTGGGTGGGATGCCGGACTCAAAAACCTTTGATGGGCAGGCAGGTTACGAGCGAGCTCTCTCCCATGCGATGGTCGGTCTATCAGGGGCCAATTTGATCTATGAATCGGCCGGAATGCTGGCGGCCCTGCTCAGTTGCTCGTATGAGGCGTTTGTGATTGATAACGAGATTGTAGCTTCCACGCTGCGGGCTGTGCGTGGCATCGAGGTGACTGAAGAGACAATCGGGGTCAACACCATTGCGGAGGTGGTTGCTGGGCCGGGTCATTATTTGGGATCAGACCAAACCATTTCAGTCATGGAAACAGAGTACCTTTATCCAGAATTGGGCGACCGCACTCCACCGACTCAGTGGGAAGCGTATGGATCGGTTGATATCTGGTCGCGCGCACGTGAGAAGGTCTCGAAGCTGATGCAGCAATATCCTGAATACATCACGCCTGAACAAGATGCCCAAATTCGCGAGATGTTTGAGCTGAAAATTAGTCAGGATGATATGCAGCCTAGCTCGCGTCGGTGGTAATTTGACTGGGTAGCCGGTTGATTAAATAGCCACCTATTTTTTAGCTTCAAAATTTGCAAAAGCATTGGGGAAGTTATTGAAAACCCAATGCTTTTGTGCTTCAGTATCGGGAACCTCAATTCCTCTGGCTTGCGCAATCAATTTAAAGATTTTGTCTCTGTCAGTCCCTTGCTGTGCCAGAATTGCTCCAGCTAACATAGCTGATCGTCCTACACCCATGCGGCAGTGAATTGCCACCCCATCATTTCTCCGCAGCAAATCTAGAATCTTTTTGATCCCTTTAACAGCTTGCTCAGTTGAAGAGGGTATTTGTCTATCATGAATCGGAAAAGAAATAAAATTGATTCCAAGTTCTTCACAAATATTTGGTTCGTTACCCAGATTTAGTTCCCAAACTTCTAGTGGTGTCAATGTTGAGACGATTGCTGTAACCCCCGCTTTTTTCCACGCAGCCAACTCATCTTCCAACCATTCACCAGCTCTAGGTCTTGGCATGATTGCCAACTGTCCGTTCTTGTTTTCTGGAATCCAATGTACATCTACTCTCATATTAATTTATCCTTTTGGGTAGCTAAAAATACCGAGCAACAATTGCTTGGTTTTTGAAAAATATTTAGAAAAATTTGGGTTTATGCGTAGGCAAAGATGGAGAAGATTACGCCCCGATTAACGTATGTTTGTAGGCTATCTGAATGTAACTTTATGCTTCTAGAAGGCTCAATTTATGCACAGGAAATCCCAATTTTGATTCGAAAGCAACTCCCAACAAACAATCTAACTATCCAACAGACAAACTAAAAACTCAGAGAAAGAAGTCTTTAATCGTGGCTGACACATCCGCGATAATGGCATATTCATCGATGTCATCATCTTTAACCACGGACATATCTGCCCCGTCAATCGATAAGCTCACGATGCCATCTACCCCCGCTAGGGCCTGCGCCACGGCCGATCCTTCGAGCATGTCATCAACTGAGGCATAGGTTTCAGGCTCACCTTCGGCCGTAAGCGGCA
>JBCCSO010000968.1:0-1769 GCA_039199965.1 Chloroflexota bacterium
CCGCTTCCCACACATTCAGAAATGCTAAATGTGTGGGAAGCGGAACTAAAAGAATCTGCCTATTTTCATCTTTCTGAGCAGTTAAAGGTAAAAAACTTGCCCGATGCCTTGGTCTCTACGCATGGGAGTTTGCTTTTGCCAAATATCCGCAAGCTGCGCCAGCCGTTTCGGGATTTGGGGTTCAGGCTGTTGTCTAATCGGTGTGGCCCCCGGCCTTGGCTGATGGCGCATGAACCGGCCAATCAGAAGTTTGTGAGCCGATTAACCAAACTGGGCATCAACATGGAGCCGTGGCTAAATCCCCCGGAACCGCAGCAGATGGTAGGTGAGAATGGCCAAACCGTGATCATTAATTTTGAAGATGACCCGATTGAGCTTTTACACATGGGGGGCTATTTCAACACCTGCCTCTCGCCGGGATCGTTTAATTTTTATTCAACCACGGTCAATGCGGCCGACATCAATAAACACGTCATTTTCGGCCGGAATAAAAACGGTAGCGTCGTCGGCCGGTGTTTGATCGGGTTAACCAATGAAGGGGGCATTGTTACCTTTCACCCTTATTGCCACGATGGCAAACTAGGTTTTGAGCAGATTATTCTGAAGGTTGTTCAGCAATTAGCCAATGAAATGGGGTCAATCGTTCTGCCTAAAGGCATTGTCGAGCCAATTATGGCACCAGACTGGTATGATGATGGGCCAAGAGATTTGGCCCAGTCTTTCTCGTTTTTGAACTTTAATTCGCCGTTTAGAGCGACCCTGTCAACGATTTCTGTAGATGAATTTATTCCTAATCTTGAGGAAGTGTTTGCACCTGTTTCGCTGAATGGCTTGACGCTGACTTTGGTTGCGAATCTGCAAGAGGTGCAGGCCCGGCCGGAATTGCTGGCTGAACTGTTGCCCCTCATGCGGAAATACAGCAAGTCGATTACGGATCAAACTTGGTTCAAAATGCTCAGAGGATTGGTGCATGTGGGCCAAATTCAAGAGGCCAGAGAGATTATCATCACCAAGGCGGTTCCCTATCAAATTCGCTGTTACAAAATGTATCATCACGAAGGCTACATTGATTTTGGTTTACTCGATATCATGATTGAGCTTGAGCCGATTGTTGCCCTACAAACCATCCGCCAAACTCGAGATAAACATATTCGGAGTGATTTAGATGAGTGGCTTTTTGAGCGGGCCAGAGCCTTGATCAAGATTTATGAAAAGCTCAATCGGCCGAACAAGAGAAAACTTTTGGAAGAGAAATGGTCGAAAAACATTGCAAAAATGATTGACTAAATTGAGGGCTTTCCAAATGCTGGAAGCGAAGTAGCAAGGGGGTGGAACTTCGTTTCTAAGCTACAAAAAATAGGAATTAGGATAATGAATCAACAAGCAGATTTAATCGATAAATTTTACGAATACAACCTGTGGGCCAACACCGAAATGCTCAAATTTTGCAGTGGCCTAACAGAAGAACAATTGCAGACCGAACTGGTGGGGACTCCCGGTAACATCCGCCAAACGTTGGAGCATTTGGTCAGCGCAGAAGGTGTTTACGTCATGCATGCGACCGGCTCCCGGCCGTGGCCCGAAGATGTTGACTGGGGATCTAAATCAGTGGCAGAGCTACTAGAGATGGTTGAACTATCAGGGAGAAAACTGCTCGAAGCAGCCAGCAAAGTTGATCCACACACCCGCCATGATCGCATTCTGGATGACGGCCCCTATCACTTCTTTAGCTGGACCTCGCTCATTCAAGCCATCTACCACGGTATTGA
>JBCCSO010000969.1:0-1768 GCA_039199965.1 Chloroflexota bacterium
AGCGGGAACCGCCATGAACGTTATCCCCGAATCAGTTGAAATTACCGGCACTATGCGCAGCTTCAACAGGGAAACCCGCAAGTTGCTACAAGAAGAAATGAAGCGAGCCAGCAAGGTTGTTGAAGCGTTGGGAGGCAAAGTAGACCTGACTATCACGGAAGGATATCCCCCTGTCATCAATGATGATAAAGCCACAGAAGTCGCATTTAGCGCATTAAGAGGGGTCCTGGGCGAGAACCGGGTGTTTGAGGCCCCACCGATTATGGCGGCCGAAGATTTCGCCTACATGGCCCAAGAAGCTCCCAGCTGTTATTTGGCTCTGGGGGTGCGCGGCCACGATTGGGAAGATGAGTTTAATGTGCATACCCCCACCTTCCGCATTGACGAATCTGCTCTCAAAGTTGGCACAGCGTCAATGGTAGCGATGGCAGTTGAGTGGATGCAGCGGAACGGAGAAAATTAGAAATGTCAGCAGAAGCAAAGTTAAAAGAACTGGGCATTGACCTACCAGAAATTCCAACCCCCGGCGGCAACTATTTGCACGCCGTTTTATCCGGCAACCATCTGTATCTGTCCGGCAAAGTTGAACGCAGCGTTGTGGGCAAAGTAGGGGCTGACGTCACGCTAGATGAAGCTTATCAGGCAGCGCGTCAGATCGGCCTCTATCAGCTAGCCGTCATCAAGCAAGAGCTTGGCTCACTAGACCGGGTTAAGCGGGTGGTGAAAGCCTTGGGCATGGTCAACACAGCCCCTGATTTCTCACAAACCCCGGCCGTGATCAACGGTTTTTCTGACCTGATGGTCGAAGTCTTTGGAGAAAATGGCCGTCACGCTCGTTCGGCCGTGGGGATGGCAACGCTGCCCAATCACGTCTGTGTTGAAATTGAAGCAATTGTTGAGGTATATCCGTAAGTTATTAGACCAGACTGGTTTTGAAAACCAGTCTGGTCTATTGGCAAATTACCCTTTAGGAGAAAATCATGGCGCTCATACAAGACATCATCCTACAAGACACCCTACCGGCTGAAAACAACAATCTGATGACCGGCGAAAGCTATTTGGCTTCACTCAATGACGGCCGGGAAATCTGGTTTGATGGGGAAAAAGTGCAGAATGTGACCGAACACCCGGCGTTTCGCAATGCCGCCCGCAGTATGGCCCGCCTGTATGACGCCCTACATGATCCCAATCTCCAAGAAGATCTAACCACCGTTGATAAATTTGGAAATCGGACCCATCGCTTTTTCACCCCATCCTACTCAAACGCGGACTTGGCTAAGTCCCGCACGGCGATTGAAATTTGGCAGCGGCTCAACTACGGTTGGATGGGGCGCAGCCCCGACTACAAAGCAGCGTTTATGGCCCAATTGGCAGAAGGGCACAGCTTCTATGAACCATACGGGGAAAACGCCCTTAACTGGTACAAAAAATTCGCCTCGCAAGGGCTGCATATCAACCACGTCTTAATCGACCCGCCGATGAATCGGGCCAAAGGTCGCGCAGAAGTCAAGGACGTTTACGTATCGCTTGATCGTACCGATGATGCAGGGATTTATGTGAGCGGGGCCAAAATGGTGGCTACCGGATCAGCCTTGACCCACGCCACCTTTGTAGCGGTTAACAGCGGGACGGCCGCCCGTATGGAAGTCGGCCGAGATGAAGACATGGCGCTGGTGTTTCTAGCCGATATGAACTCACCTGGACTCAAGCTCATCAGCCGCCCATCGTATGAGCTAAAAGCCAACAGTCCGTTTGATGCCCCACTGGC
>JBCCSO010000970.1:0-1759 GCA_039199965.1 Chloroflexota bacterium
AAGCACGAAGGGACTTTCAACTTCTCACTTTCTACTTCTCACTTTTTACATCCCACTCTCCAAAGGTTTGCGCTTAATTTCCCATAACTCAACCACCCTATCTGACGGGTATCCAATCGGATCGAAGTCATCGGTTTCACGTGCGTCAAACCCCACCCGATCAAACAGTTCCTCGATGGTTCGGGAGGAGTGATGCTGGGCTTCCTCCATTGTGTGATACAGATAAACGGCCGAAGGCAAAATGATGGGATACCCCATTTCATACAGCGCGTGCCCTGTACCTGACTGGATCAGGCCCAAAATATCACCATCATTTTGAGAAATTGATGCTCCCATATGCTCAATTTCCACATTAAAGTGGAAGGCAAAATGATCACGAAGATATCCCTCATCAGACAGAAACTGTCCAACTTGGGTGATGCACGTTTTCATTTGGGCCAAGTCGGCTTCGGTCAAAAGATCGGCCGGTAGATCAAGAGCCAGATGCTCTGCCACCTGATCAAAAAACAGCTTGCCTACCCGCTTCGTATACAGCCGTCGCTCTCGTTCAAGGCTATTCTCGTATTCATCTAAGTTGGCCTTAATGATCTCGAACGTAGATCGATAGTAAGCGTAGGACAGCGCATCAAACTGACCTGATTGCAAGCCAGACAGCAAATTGTTTTGCGCAAATTCATCAACCAGACTTGAGCGAGATTCTGTGTCAAACACGGTAGAAAGGTAGAGATTTACATGGCTTTTGACTGTGCTTAGATCACCACTAGATCCGGGGAGCTTAACCCATTCACCGTGAATGGCGTTCGACATGAATCTAGAAAAATGTCGGCCGACTGGCCACCAATCTTTGAAATCATCAAACGGATTTTCTTGAACAATTTCTTTTAGCGTCTTCATCACATTATCCACTTACTTCCATGAAACATTCTGCCAGTTTTTCAAGCAGTAAATCCGCATGATCTGTGCTAAACGGCAATGGCGGCCGGATCTTGAGAATATTCTGGTCAAAACCAATATTGCTAATCAGCACGCCCTTTTCCTTCATTATGTTGACTATGCGCACTGAGTGCTTCTTGGCAGGCTTCTTTTTCAGTTTGTTCTTAACCAGCTCAATCGCAAAAAACATACCTAAATTGCGCACATCTCCAATGATGTCGAAGTCTTGCTGCATCACGTTTAATCCATCCCGCAAATACACTGACACCTCATTGACTCGCTGAAGCAATCCTTCATCCTCAATCACGTCAAGGACCGCATTGCCTACCGCACAGCTGACCGGATTACCGCCAAAGGTGTTGAAATAGCGCTGATTGCTTTGGAATTTATCTCCAATTTCAGCCGAGGTCACTGCTGCTGCCAGCGGATGCCCGTTCCCCATCGGCTTTCCCATCGTGATAATGTCTGGAACGATGCCAGTGTCTTCATACGCCCACATACTTCCCGTGCGACCAAATCCAGACTGAACCTCATCAAAAATAACCACACCACCCGCGTCATGCACAATTTGCTGCAGCATCTCAAAATACCCCGCAGGGACTTCAGGCAAGCCCTCATTGGCAAAAATTGGGCAGATTAGTACACCGGCAAACTTGATCTTTTTCTTGTTAAAATCATCAATGGCGGCCTGAATTTCGGCCGCATAGGCTTGCGCCAACGCGGTTTCAGACATCGGTGCGGGCGGCCGGTACATTTCTGGAAAAGGGACAAAACGAAAGTACGGAGATTTCGGCCGCTTTTTTGGCGGAATCCGGCCGTATGACAT
>JBCCSO010000971.1:0-1755 GCA_039199965.1 Chloroflexota bacterium
ACTTTGCCTCCCAACGCTTCAACAACCTTGCTGGCTCGCTTCATTTCTTCTTGTAGCAACTTGCGGGTTTCCCTGTTGAAGCTGCGCATAGTGCCGGTAATTTCAACTGATTCGGGGATAACGTTCATGGCGGTTCCCGCTTGGATAGTCGCCAAAGTCACAACGCCAGATTCAAGCGGATCTAAGCGACGGCTGACAATATTTTGCACAGCCAGAATAAAGTGCGAGGCCAAAACAAGGGGATCGTTGGCCATATGCGGCCGGGCAGCGTGCCCGCCTGTGCCATGAATAACCACTTCTACTTTGTCGCCAGACGCCATCATGCCGCCAGCCATCGTTGCTACCACCCCGGCCGGAATAGGTGGGGCCACATGCAGCCCAAAAATTGCGTCAATGTCATTCATGACTCCCTCTTTGACCATGCGCTCACCGCCGGAAAGATTTTCATCATCACGATTTTCTTCACTAGGCTGAAACAGAAGTTTGACTGATCCGGGCAGACGCCCTTCGTCCGCGAAGCTTTTAAGCACTGTGGCGGCACCCATCAAAATAGCCGTGTGCGCATCATGGCCGCAGGCGTGCATAAGCCCCGGCCGTTCACTGTCAAACTCCGTTCCGTTTTGCTCTTGGATGGGGAGGGCATCCATGTCGGCACGTAGCCCAACAGTAGGGCCGTTTGAGTGCCCCTCAACACGGCCGACTACACCTGTTTTGGCAACGCCGGTTTCAGCCTCTATGCCTAGATCTTGCAGCACAGAATGGACCAAGCGGGCGGTCTTAACTTCTGTAAAACTCAGTTCAGGGTGTTTGTGGATGGTGCGTCGCCAATCGATGAGTTTGTCTTCTATTTCTGTGGCGCGCGCCATAATTTCTTCAGGTGAAATGGGTGAATTCATTTGCTAATTTTCCTATAACTGTTCAGCCATCTTGGGGAGTGCCCTGCACTTCTGGCCGACATTTTCCTAAGCAGTATCTCGGTTAAGCTCATAAACAGAGACATGCGCGATGCTGTTTGAATCAAAGGTTGAGCGTTTCCAGTCCCCAAAGCGTTCAACCAATCTGAGCCCAGCAATACGGGCCATCAGGTCCATCTCACCGGGGGTGATTAAACGACAGACAATGGGGCTCATTTTTATCCCATCTGTGGTGATGAGAACATGATTCTCTTCAAACAGTTGGGTTGCCGGATCGTAACGAGCAACATCAAATCCAACTTCTGCTGCACCGACATATTCCGCTTTCACATAGTCGGACTTGCCCGGCGCAATCCAAGCGTGAGGCACGGCCGTTTCGACCACAAAAACGCCGTCATCGGTAAGATGGTGGGCGGCATTTTCAAAACATCTAATCTGATCATCGGCCGTTAGTAAGTTGAAGATGGTGTTGTACACAAGGTACACGAGCTTAAACTGCTGATCGATTTTTTTGATGCTCATGTCCCCGACAACGGCCGGAATCCCTTTGCCAACTGGATGGGCGTGTAGCTGCTCAATCATCTGGGGTGAGCCCTCAATGCCATGTACATCTACCCCTTTTTCTTTGAGCGGGATGCCGATCCGGCCGGTGCCAATGGCAAACTCTAGGGCATTTTCCCCGTTAGCATAGCTGGAAAGAAACGCGGCTGCATCCGCTTCATCACCTCGTAAATGGGTGGCATAGCGCTTTGCTGATTCAGCGTCCCAGCTTTTGATGGGGTCAAATCCTTTCATTGATTGATTGCGCCAGTGATCTAAAGATCACGGCTTAAAACGACGG
>JBCCSO010000972.1:0-1739 GCA_039199965.1 Chloroflexota bacterium
GCTTCGATCCCAGAAATATCGGGCATGTTGATGTCCATCAAAATAACGCTGGGGGCTAACTCGGCCGCTTTTGCAACTGCCTCTTCACCATTACCCGCTTCACCAACCACCTCAATATCATCAATGTTCTGAAAGATGGCGCTTAAACCATCTCGAAAGAGGGTGTGATCATCAACAACTAAAAGACGAATGGGTGTCATGGGTGTCTCCTTTTTGATTCCTGGGTCGATACAAATGGGAAAATCGTGGTCACAATTGTTCCTCCGGCCCGATTCGGTTCAATCTTAAATCGGCCGCCAAGCTCTTCCGCCCGCTCCCGCATTGAGACGAGCCCAACCCCCACCTTGCGTTTGTTGGGCAGCCCAATCCCATCATCTGTCACAGTGACATGCAGATTGGAGATGGTGCTTGTTTCTTGGATGGCTAATTGGACGGTGCAATGCCTTCCTTTGGCATGTTTGATTACATTGGTGACCGCTTCGAGAATGGTACGGTAGGCGGCAACTTCAATAGCGGCCGGAAGGTCAGGTAGCGGCTCTGGCTCTGCACCGATTGAGATCGCTAGTTGACCGTGTGATCCGGCACTAAAATGAGCCCGCAGTGCTTCTAGCAGGCCTAGCTCATCCAGCGCAGGCGGCCGGAGTTCGTACACCAGCCGCCGGATGTCTGCCACCATCTGCTGCGTTTGCCCCTTTAGCTCGGTCACGTGCTGACTAGCGGTGTCAGCATCCTCATCATCTAGTAGTTCCAAAACAGAGTCAAGTTTGAGCGTTTGGCTCGCTAAGGTCGGCCCCAGCCCATCGTGTAGATCGCGGCGGATACGACGGCGTTCTTCTTCACGGGCAAGCACCAGATTTTCGCGGGAGCGCTGCAGGGCCATGGTGAGCCGTGTGGCGGAGGCAACCGGCCCGATTTGAGCAGCGATATCGGCCAAAAGCTTTTGCTCCTGCGGATTAAAAGGCGCATTGGGTGTACGTGGTGAGACGGTTAAACGGCCGACATTGTCCCGTTGATAGATAAGTGGCAATTCCAGAGGGTTACCAACCGGCTCGCCAACAGACGACCGGCCGATCTGAACATCGTCATCGGTTAGCTCAATATCAACGTGAGGCAGCTTGAGAATGTCGGCTATGTTTTGGGCGATGGTGGTTAGCGTTTCTTGCGGAACGGCCGTGGCCTGCATGCTTTGATTGAGCTGGGAAATCACAGTGTACGGGTCATCCCGTTCACCAAAGATTAGCCGATTGACCCAGCGTTGCAGTCGTTCCCGAACCGGCTGAAAGATGACGGCGATAATGCCGGTCGCAATGAGTGAGACAACAAAGTTCCCGGAGGATTGAAAGAGGAAGGAGAAGCCACCTACGACAAGCGAATAAATCGCGACGATCATCAGGGTCAGCCCACCATAAACCAGCGTGCGGCTGATGATAATGTCTATGTTCCAAAGGCGGTAGCGCACAACCGCGATGAGCAGAAACACGCCAAAAAGATATTGCCCAATAAATTGGATTGACCAGCTAATGACATTGCTCAGCAGCAGCGGGCGACCACTTGGAACAGGTACTCCCCCCCCAATGGTTAAACTCCAGAGAAAAACGGTCAAAGCTAAGATCACAATACCTACGATAATCCATTTGGTTTGCTGTTGTTCGACTTTATCTGAGGTTTTTAGATAACGATAGATCTGGAAACCAATGCCAAGGAGTAACAGCCCAACGATGACTGGATTTATGATTGAA
>JBCCSO010000973.1:0-1707 GCA_039199965.1 Chloroflexota bacterium
AGTCAGCGGCCTTGTTAAATCGCTTCTGATTTTTCCATTTGCTATCAGCCTCACCCTGCGCGGCTATTCCTTTCGGTTTATGCTGCTTGAAGGTCAAGGGATATTAGATACCCTCATTGATCTGTTTATTCCGATCCCGGCAGTTCAAGAGACCCTGTGGCTGGGGAACCCTTGGACAGCTCTTTTTTGGATAACGGTACCGATTTTTTGGTCATGGGGACCGCTGTGCGGATTGATGATTTTGGGGGCGCTCAACAACATCTCGCCAGAAATTTTTGAAGCAGCCCGGGTGGATGGGGCGCGTCCCTTGCGCATCTTTTGGAACATCACCCTCCCTCTTTTACGGCCGATGATTTTGGTCATGATCCTGCTTGTGACCTTGTTCAGCATCCGCGTTTTCGACGTGGTGCACACGATGACGGCCGGAGGGCCCGGCCGTTCAACAGAAATTCTAAACTACTATATTTATCGCATAGGCTTTCAGATTTTTGATATGGGGTATGCGTCTGCTTTGTCAATTATTCTGACCTTGATTTTGCTGGTTTTAGCCTACCTGTATTCAAGGATTTTGATCAAATAAATTATGGCTTCCCTATCCCAACCTCAACCGGCCGTTAGTGACGAAGCTCAACAAAAAGGGCTTGTTCAGACTCTCAGAGACAACTTCTGGTACGTCCTGTCGCTGTTGGCCATCATCATTTTTGTAACCTTCCCCATCTTTTGGATCTCGATTTCAGCATTTAAATTGCCAAAAGATGTCACAAAGCCAACGATTTTTTTTGAGCCAACATTTGATAATTTTCGAATTCTTTTTGAGCTGTTTGATTTCCGAAATTTGATCATTAACAGTTTGATTGTTTGCATTGCGGTGGTGATAATCACCTTGCCGCTGGCAACGGCCGGGGCATATGCACTTTCCCGCTTCAATTTACCCTTTAAACGGCTACTTCTTGTACTGGTTTTATCGACCCAATTCTTCCCGCCCGTGGTCATGATCCTCCCATACTTCAACATTTTCCGTCAGCTGCAGCTGCTCGATACCTATACGGCCCTCGTGATTGTGAATCTGACGCGCACGATCCCGTTTGCGATGTGGCTCCTATTTGGCTTTGTCGACACACTGCCAACTGAAATTGAGGAAGCGGCCATGGTGGATGGCTGTACAGAATGGGGTATTTTACGCCACATCACCTTTCCGCTGGCGCTACCCGGCATCATTACGGCCGGTGTGTTTTCATTCCTGCTGGCGTGGAACGAATTCTTGTACGCGCTGCTGCTCACCTCCAAAGATACGCGAACGGTCATTGTTGGGCTGGTTAACGTAGTTGGCGAACGAGATGTGCCGTGGGAGCAGATGTCGGCGGCCGGATTAATCGTCATAATCCCCATGCTGATCATGGCCTACGGCATTCGCCGCTACTTTGTTGAAGGAATGACGATGGGAGCTGTGAAGTAGTGAGAAGTCAAAAGTGGAAAGTATGAAGTATGAAGTTAGAAGTACGAAGAAGGTTCAGGATGATGGACGACTTTTCACTTTCTACTTATCACTTTTTACTCTCGGGCCTGCAATTAGTTGAGAGATAAACATTATGAATAATAATAGCCAAGCCTCATGGCAAGAAGAGGCACAGCGGGTTGCGTTTGGCATCCGCAAACAGGTGCTTGAGCTCACCATCGAACGGAATGGCTGCTACCTAAGCCAAGCCC
>JBCCSO010000974.1:0-1697 GCA_039199965.1 Chloroflexota bacterium
GCACAGCTATTAGGCTACAAAAATCATGCAGAAATGAGCCTAAAAACCAAAATGGCGGGCACGGTTGACGCTGTCGATAAACTGTTGTCAGACCTGAAGTCAGCCGCCACGCCATTTGGCACCAAAGATTTGGAAGAAATCACCACACTGGCACAGGAAAACGGAGCGGCCGAAGCCGAAGATATGCAGCAGTGGGACATTTACTACTGGGGTGAACGTCTGCGTGAAGCAAAATTTGACATCAATGAGGAAGAGTTGCGCGCATATTTCCCGTTTGAACGAGTTCTGGATGGGATGTTTGATTTGGTCAAAAACATCTTCGACATCCACGTGGTTTCGGCCGATGGCGAAGTACCCGTTTGGCACCCAGATGTACGTTACTTTCGTGTTCAAGATAATGCGGGCGCAGATATCGCAGCGTTTTACCTTGACCCGTACACCCGGCCGGAGGAAAAACGAGGCGGGGCTTGGGCGAATGCTCCTGTGCAGCGCACATCATCACTACCAGAGCTAGACGGGGCGGTGCGTATACCGGTAGCGTACATGTGCTGTAACCAGTCAGCTCCGGTCGGCGACACCCCATCTCTTATGACACTGCGTGAAGTTGAAACGCTATTCCATGAATTTGGACACGATCTTCAACACATGTTAACCCACATCGACTATGGGATGTGTTCTGGATTAGCGATGGTTGAATGGGATGCGATCGAGATTGCCAGTCAGTTCATGGAGAATTGGATTTACCACAAACCGACCCTTCAAAAGCTCTCAGGTCATTATCAAACGGGTGAAAGCCTGCCAGAGGAAACGATTGACAAAATTATTGCGGCCCGGAGTTTCCGTTCTGGTTATGCAACCCTGCGCCAAATCAACTTCGGCCGGTTTGACATGGAACTTTATGCTCAACGCAAAGCCCAAGATGAGTCGATCAAAGATGTCCAGAAGCGGATATTCAAAGACACCATGATTATGGAACCAATTTCAGAAGATATGTTTTACTGTAGCTTCGGCCATATTTTCCCCGGTGGATATTCGGCCGGATATTACAGCTATAAGTGGTCAGAGGTTCTCAGTGCTGATGCGTTTGCCGCCTTCACCGAGGTTGGCTTAGACAACACGGAAGCCATCAAAGAGGTCGGAATGCGCTATCGCAACACCATTCTGGGTATGGGCGGCAGCAAGCACCCAATGGACGTATACAAAGAGTTTCGCGGGCGCGAGCCATCAATTGAACCCCTCCTAAAACAAGAAGGGCTGATTTAAAATCGAAAAGGCCGGTGTGAGATCACATCGACCTTTTTCACTCGCACAGATAATCGCAGCTTACAGCGGCCTGTAAACCGTACATTGATCACCGTATACCTTTCACAAAAACAGAGGGATTGAAACATTTAACCCACTGATTCAATGTCTAGAATTGCTTGCAAAATTGCAATCGTGGAAGCGTAAGTTGATTCAACCCCGTCATATGACAAATTTCGCGAGCCTAAGTTTTCTCCCTTGCTAAAGGGTGTGTCGGATGCATAGTGGAGAACACCAATTGGAAAGTCTGCTATATGCAAATTAACGACCTCATTCTGAGGATAGCGTCGCGGCCGGACAAGCTCATACACACAGTTTAGATAGGGCCCAGCCTCCATCTCGAGGTCTGTGTAACCCTCCCGATAGAAAACGCTCATATACTCATGATTCTGCAA
>JBCCSO010000975.1:0-1671 GCA_039199965.1 Chloroflexota bacterium
CAAATTTTAAGCTGTTTAGATTTTGGGGAGAGACGACCTCTCGTGATCCAGCCTCAGGGATTTATCGGGAAGGGAAATGGCTGGCGCTGCAAAGATTCCACATTGTGCGCGGCTATCCTTGCCGCTTTATCCCGCCTAGACGTCGTGGAAAAACATATCGTGACTTGTTAGGGGTGGGGAACCCGGCCGAGGTTGCCTTTGAAAGAATCTTTTATTCGGAGTGGCATCACGCGATTTTAGAAGTGTTGAATGCGTATGGACCAACCCCCATGTTCGAGCTGCCCGGTCTTGTGATTAAGGCGATGGGATTTGGCCATCTGGGGCGGGTTAAGCAGGGCATAATTTTTAAGTTTTGTATTCAGTTACATGCTTGGAAATTGTTAACTGTAACTGGAATTGACAGCTACACACTGAACGAGAACCCGCCTGAAACGCAGAAAATATGGAATATTAGACCCCCTTTTCCTGAAAGTGACCGGCTGTATGAAGCGTTCATGTCCCGGCCGACGCGCACTGAAATGCAGGCGGGCGAAAATCTAGATTTGCCGATTGTGGCCAAAAACTATTCATTGGCACTAGATGGTATTGATACCCGGTTTTGGCCGCGAGATTTGCTGTTTTGGTTGACCAACCATAAGTCTTACAGTCCAAAAAATTGGTCAACCTATTTGTATCGATTTGATCCGGAAGCGGAAAAGTTTGTATGGACCATAGGCAAGAATTCTGGCGGAGATAAATTTAGGCAATATGCGGACTTCCCGGCCGATATATCGTCGTTTAAGCTCTTGGGCATCTACAACCGACTCCACTACAACGCGCTAGATGCACAATTTACAAGCAATGATGTGTTTGGCTTGCACGTTGATCTACCAAGCATCCCGGCCGGAACCGTCTTACGCGTCTATCGCAACCCGAATGATGGTCTGTTTTACGGCCTAGCAAGCAAGCGTTCCAAGCCTGACATTCGTAACTTCAAAGCCTCAGACCTCACCTTGAATCGCTATGATTTGTGTTTAGGAGATCTAACCAACGAGATGGTATCTCCCATCAAAGTTGATCGGGTAAAGCTCAACACAAAGAGTCAACCCAAGCTGTGCCAAGTAGATAAACAGATTCAAAAAGATGTTCTTAATAAAGAAATCTTCAACCTGATGGACATTGTGGGATATGAGGCTCCGATTCACATCAAGGAAGTTGAACGGCGTTTCGCCGATGTATTTCACAAAAAAGCGGCAACCCAAGCTCAAAAAACGATGTTGAAGCGGGTAATCAGCGAGGCTGAAGCTGCAGGGAAGATTGTTCGCAAAGGGGAGTTTCTACACCGGCCGCATAGTAAAAAGCCGATTCAACCGCGTAGCCGTGCGACGCTAAAAGCTGCCTCCCGCAAAATGGATTACATTGCGGAGGAAGAAATTCTGGCCGGAATCAGAGCTTTACATGATGCTGGGTTTGAATTGAACAAGGGAAATGCTCATATTGCTTTGGCACAGTTTTTTGGTGTGGTAAAACCCAATGGTGAAGCTGCAAAACGCCTCGTGAGAATTTTTGAAAATGCGGAGAAATAACTTGGAGCAAAGACACCCCATTATCCTCGATTGTGACCCCGGCCATGACGATGCCATTGCCATTATTTTGGCCTTAGCCAGCCCGGAGCTGGACGTGCTGGGCATC
>JBCCSO010000976.1:0-1670 GCA_039199965.1 Chloroflexota bacterium
AGTTGAGCAACGCGTTGTTCGATCAGAAACGGCTGTTTCTTTATCAACAAAGGAACAAAACAACTTCATTAAGCTTGAATTTAATGAGACCAAGCTGCTTGCCGGTCAAATCTACTCAATCCCGTTTAAATTTGAGGCACCCGATGGGCCGTTAAGCTACAAAGGCACAAATTTGCACATTGATTGGTATCTGAATGCCAGCGTGGACGTCGCTAAAACGGTGGCTTTCGTCGAGCCTAAAAACCGGAAGAAGCTGTCGATTAAGGCAAAAAAAGGGCAGTTGGTAAATTTTGGTTCTATGTATCAGGAACCATCTACACCAGAGCCGCTTTTGGATCCAAAACATGTTGGAGACTTCTCTGGTATTTTGTTGACCTTAATCATTACCAGTGGGGCTATCGGTGTGAACATATGGCGTGCAGAGTCTTTTCCCAATCGATGGTTTTGGATCTTCCTCGTGATCGGTATCCTCGTTGTATTTTTTCAGCTTATTAACTATTTCAACAACAAAAGTCTGGTTGACATATTTAACAGGCTTGAGTTTGAGTTGGGTAGTCAGCGGGTAATGCCCGGCCGACAATTGACTTACAAACTTGTGATAGATGCCAAGCGAGAAGCAAAGATTGAAGAGGTTACTGTCTATTTAAAAGGTGTAGAGCAGGCATCTGAGGACAGTAGGAGCAGTCGAAACTATTCGCGTTGGGAAACCATACATGAGCAAACTGTGACCCTGTGCGAGAATGAAACAATTCCGGCCGGGTCACTGCTTGAAAAGCAGGGAAGCTTAGTCATTCCACCTACTGTCCCCTACACATTTTGGTCGCAGAGTTCGTCACGCAACAGCTCTAGCATACGGGTGCACTACAAACTTGAATTTGAATTTAAAATGAAGGGAGCGTACACACGACAAGAATATCAGATTGATGTGGTTCCTTGGCTGGATGAGGATATTTCAATCGAGATTTAGTCTGTGTTTATTCTCTTGAGTAGAGTTTGCCCATCAGTTTAACGGCCGCGACAATCTCCGTTTCTTTGACCCCGGCATATCCCATCACCAAGCCGCCCCGCTCAAGCGGTGTTAGGCTGTACGTTGAAAGAGGGGGAGTGAATACCTCTTTTTCAGCAAACTTCGCCGCCAATGCCACATCATCAACCCCCAGCGGTAGCCATCCCACAAGGTGTAAACCGGCCGGAGCTGGTGCCACCTCAAGCCAATCACCACAGTGTTCCCGAATCGCATCCACAAGCACCTGCTGACGTTTTGAATACAACATCCTCATTCGCCGAATGTGGCGGGACAAATGCCCTTCACGCATAAAATCATTTAACGCCATTTGAATAACCCGCTCAGATCCTCGATCTAGGTTGTAGCGGGCTTTGGCAAAGGTTGCTTCTAACCCTTTGGGGACAATTACATACCCTAAGCGCAGGCTGGGAAAAATCGTTTTGCTAAACGTGCCGATGTAGATCACCCGGCCGTCTTGATCCAGCCCCTGCAAAGACTCAAGCGGATGGCCAGTGTAGCGATATTCACTGTCATAATCATCTTCCAGAATAAGCGCGTTGGTTTCTTTGGCCCACTCCAATAGCTGCAGGCGGCGGGAGAGCGCCAAAGTGCCTCCCACTGGATATTGGTGGGAGGGGGTTACATAGGCTAGCTTGGCGCGGGG
>JBCCSO010000977.1:0-1669 GCA_039199965.1 Chloroflexota bacterium
AACACCCAACCAAATTAAACTAAGCCCCGGCCGCACTTTATTTCAGGTGCGGCCGTTTTTTATTTGGGCAACTACTCTGCAAAAATTCTCAGGTGATCACTAGCAGATAAGGATCAATCATTCAGGGTTGCAAAGAAGCTTCTATCCACAATAAGATTGCTGAACAATCTACCATTATTTATTATCATTTTGGAATTAGGGGAAATGGGGCACAAACATCATGTCTGAGAAATCAAGCGACCGTTTAAATGCCGCACGAGGCATGAATCAGCTGACAGTAGATGCTGTTCTTGGCGTAACGAACATCGTTGACTCTATGCATCAAACGATACTCTCTTTTGGTGGCCGTCTCGGCAACCGAGAACAGACTCAAACATCTGGCCTAACCGGAATAGTTTACTGGGGGATTCGGACAATAACCGAAACTGTCGGAAATGGGCTAGATCAATCTTTAAGTCAGCTTGGATCACTCCCCATCATGCAGGGTGGAGAGCCCTCATCCGGCCGGGAAGCGGTGCTTTCAGCTTTAAACGGCGTCCTTGGAGATCATCTTCAGGCAACCGAAAACCCACTTGCCATCTCTATGAAATTCCGACAAGCTGGAAAACCATTAACAGATGCAGAGCTATCAAAACTTCTTGAGCAGTCTAACGGTAAGTTAGCCATCTTGATTCATGGATCATGCATGAACGACCTTCAATGGAATCGAAATGACCATGACCACGGGGAGACACTTTATAGAGATTTGGGCTATACCCCCCTCTACCTCCACTACAATTCAGGATGTCACACTTCCGAAAATGGAAAACAGATGGCAGAGCTTCTAGAATCCTTGTTGGCTCTTTCTACCCAAAAGTTTGACCTAGCCATCGTTTGCCACAGCATGGGCGGATTGGTTGCCCGTAGCGCATGTTACTATGGGGAAAAGGCAGGTCATGCTTGGCTCAGTCATCTCACAAAATTACTGTTCTTAGGCACGCCACATCATGGGGCTCCCTTAGAAAAAGGGGGCAATTGGATTGACACGATCTTACAGATCAGCCCCTACAGCACCCCCTTTGCAAGTCTGGGAAAAATACGGAGCAGTGGGGTAACAGATTTACGCTATGGCAATATTATCGATGAAGATTGGAGAGATATTGATCGCTTTGAACCGGCCGATGATCCGCGAACGCCAGTGCCGTTGCCAAAAGGGGTCGCCTGCTATGCCATCGCAGCAACACTTTCTCAGGATGCGGGTGTAATTAAAGATGGTCTGATTGGCGATGGGTTGGTAACTGTCAGTAGTGCCTTAGGGCATCATCATGACCCGGTACGCCAGCTTAAATTTCCTGAAGCTCACTGCCTAATCATCCGTGAGACAAATCACCTTGGCCTCCTAGACAGCCCACAGGTCGATAAAGCACTCAAAGAGTGGCTAATATAAGGGTAATCAAGCAGCCCTTCTCTCTATCAGCAGCCTCAAATTCATAGGTCCGCAAAAACAAAACGCGGCCGGTGCTCAGTATTGAGTATCGGCCGCTTCCGTTTAATAGCTTGAAAAACCAAATGATGAATGGCTAATCGGGTTTAAGTTAGGTGAACTTTCAGGTTTTGGCTGGCTACGCTGTGGCTTAAATTTTTCGGCCAATCGAAAGAGCAGCCTGTAGCGCACGGGTTTTTCCAAAAG
>JBCCSO010000978.1:0-1645 GCA_039199965.1 Chloroflexota bacterium
GGCAAAATGGCCGCAATCGGTGATAGCCACTCGGGAAGTGACACGGGTAGCTGAACAGGAACCGTTGCAAGCTCAAGTAGGTCACCATCATCGCTCAAAATAAGGGTATCGGCCGCGTAATCTTTAAGCGTTTGCGCCAGTTCCAGCATGGTCTGCTTCATTTTGCCGCTGGGAGCCAACAAGATGACCGGGAATCCCTGCTCAATGACGGCAAACGGGCCGTGTAAAAAGTCGGCCGAACTGTAGGGCTCAACAATCGTGTAGGTCAGTTCTTTCATCTTGAGCGCCATTTCAAACGCGGTGGCGTAGTTAAATCCACGGCCGATTACCACACAGTGTTTCATAAATCGATAGCGGGAAGCTGATTCAAAAATCGGTGATGACAGCTCAAGCGTCTTTCCGATCGCCTCTGGCAAGCGCATCAAATCGGCCGATGGCTGATCCAATCCCTGTAGAGCCTCGCTCAGCATGGCGATTGCCAACAAAGAATTGGTATAAGACTTAGTCGCAGCTACGGCTTTCTCAGGCCCCGCATGGATGTCAATCACAAAATCGGCCGCTTTGGCTAACGGTGAAACGGGGCTATTGGTGATGGCCGCTGTTAGCTGCTCTTGCTCTTGTGCTTCTTCCAGCACCCCGACAATGTCAGGACTCTGCCCACTTTGGCTGATCCCCAAAACAAGGCAATTATCAAAAGATGGCGGTGCCTCATAAATTGAAAACAGACTAGGGGCAGACAGTGTCACCACCATTTGATTTCGGGCACCCAGCACATACTGTGCATATCGTCCGGCGTTGTCACTGGTGCCACGGGCCGCAATCACAATGTGCTTAATGTTTTTTTCTTGGATGGCTTGAGCCAATTTTGAAACGGCCGCCCACTCGCTGTTGAGCAGGTCAGCAATAACGGCCGGTTGTTCAAAAATTTCTTTGTGCAGATAGCTGTTTTCGATCATAGACGATACTCCCTTGAATAATCGTTTTTTCTAAATTAAATGCCTCATCAAACATAATGAGATCCGCATCGAGGCCCACTTTAAGACGGCCCTTTTGCTTTTCAATACCCAACAAATCGGCCGGGATAGCGGTCATCGAGCCGACCGCCTCAGCCACTGAGCAGCGGGTGTATTTAACTAAGTTTTTGATTACCTGCATCGGTTGAACAATGCTGCCCGCGAGGGTTCCATCTTGCAAACGAGCATCCGTCTCAGTCACGGTAACAGGGTACTCGCCCAGCAGATAGTCACCCGGAGAACTCCCCATCGCCCCCATGGCGTCAGTTACCCCGTTAACCCGGCCACCAGCAAGCTGCCATACCAGCCGAACCAGCTCAGGATGCACGTGTACACCGTCTGGGATGATGCCAATCGTAATTGAGGAGTTAGCCAGAGCGGCCGCAGCCAGCCCCGGCTCGCGATGATGTAGCGGTGGCATGGCATTAAACAGATGGGTTACATAGCTGAGTCCTGCGTCAAAGGCTTCTTGGGCTTCGTCAAAGGTTGCCATTGAGTGACCCGCGCTCACCACAATCCCCTGTTCGACGAGCCGCTGAATCAACGGGATGCCCCCTGCCATTTCAGGTGCAAGGGTCACCAGACACACGCCGTTTTCGGCCGACCAGCTGGCCATTTCTGCAGCCGGAGCC
>JBCCSO010000979.1:0-1644 GCA_039199965.1 Chloroflexota bacterium
TTGATTTTTGTTTTGCCTCAACTTCGGCCGGTAAACGATCTAAGCACACAGCGTTTAGGCTTCCGCTTGGCAACTGTTCCACCCATTTCGAATCAGTTAGGACCACCCCAAGATTTGCGTCAGCCAGCATGAATCGAATCCGGTCAGCGGGCAGTTTTGGATCGATGGGAACGTAAGCACCCCCAGCTTTTAGTATCGCAATAATTCCGATCAGCGTTTCAATTGATCGTTCTGCAAACAAGCCCACCAACTGATTTGCTTTGACACCCAAGCACACTAAGTGTCCTGCTAGCTGATTGGCCCGCTCGTTAACCAGCTGGTAGGTAACAGATTGTGCCCCATCTTTGATAAAGATTTTGTTGGGTGTGGCTTCAACTTGTGCCTCAAACAATTGATGAATCAATAAATCTGTCTTGTAAGCAGAATCTGTAGAACTCCAATTTAATCCATCTACGTCATCATGAACCTGAAATTGTTTGGGCCTAAACGCAAAAATACCATTTTTATCCATTTGTCCATTCTAATCTTGGACGGTGGGAAAAAAGTGCCACAAATCAGCCAAACCATTCCGTTTAGCTGCGGCTTATTTGAGACAGTCTTTCAAACTTTTCGCCAGCGACTGAACGTGGGGCTGTTCAAGAATGTTGTTGTGGCTCCCTTCGATCATTCTGACATCCACCCCGGCCGCCAGTTTATGCCATCCCATCGTCGAGTCGGTCATACGCGACAGCGCTTGGCTGCGGATTCTAAACAGCGTGACGGCACTCTCTAGTCTGCCCGGATCGTACTCTCGCAGCGCATGCAGATGAATCTTCATTAGCTCAAGCTGATAGCTCTGCAATTCGGCCGTATCATCCACAATATCTTCAGGATTCAAATCAACATCAACTCCAAAAATATCAGCTACATTTGTCCAAAACCGCTTAACTTTTCTGCGAAGGCGGGTCAGCATTTGCTGGCGACTCAGTCCCATAAAGTCTGATAACCAGTATGGAATATTTCGTACCCAATGGGAAAGCAGCTTTGGGTTTCTGAAAAGAGACGCCTCTCCCCCGCTGTAAATTGGTGCGTACCCCTCAAAAATACCAACAAATGAAACTTGCTCCCCCTGAGCTTCAAGCTGGCGTGCCATCTCAAACGCCACAACACCCCCATAGCAATAGCCACCCAAATGGTAAGGGCCTTTTGGTTGAGCCAACTTCATCGATTGAATGTAGCGAGAAGCCATCGCCTCAATTGATTCATCCGGCCGATTGTGCCCATCGTGCCCCAGCGCCTGTAAGCCGTAAACCGGCTGCTCACTCCCGAGCAGACGGGCCAGCTCCCCGTACCCAACTACACCGCCCCCAAATCCATGCACACAAAACAGCGGTGGCCGGAGTCCGTTCCCGGTGGCGGCTTGAATAGGAACAAGGATTGAGTCTTGCGGTTGGTCATGAGTGGGTTGATTTTGATCAATCAGGCGGGCCAATTGTCGAATGGACGGGGCTTGAAAGAGCATGGTGAGCGGCAGGCTTTTACCAAACTGCTGATGGATGCGATTGAACAGGCGGATAGCCAGCAGAGAATGTCCCCCCAACGCGAAAAAGCTTTCGTTTACACCAATCGTTTTCAAACCTAAAAGCTCTTGCCAAATGACTAAAA
>JBCCSO010000980.1:0-1636 GCA_039199965.1 Chloroflexota bacterium
CCCAACATGAATCCGGCTACCCTGGCTGATGTGGCCCGTGTAGTTGAAGCTGGTTCCCCGACGATCAAATGCTACATGACCTATCGGGGTGAAGGACTGCTGATCGAAGATCCTGATTTGCGCAAAGTGCAGGCAGCTCTGAGCGACGCGGGCGGCATGCTGCTGGTGCATGCGGAAGACAATGACCTAGCTGAAGAGATGATTCCGCAGTTCTTAGAATCCGGCCGGACCGCCCCCATTTACCATGCTGAAAGCAAACCGCCGATTGTAGAGAACACCGCCATCGAAAACTGCATCAAGATGGTGCGTGATGTTGGCGGCCGACTTTTTATCGTGCATCTCACCACCAAAGAAGGGGTTAAAATGGTGGCCAAAGCGCGGGCAGAAGGATTGGACGTCATCGCGGAAACTTGTACTCACTATTTGGCATTTACGGTAGACCAGCTCAAACACCCAGAAGCAATCAAATGGGTGTGTTCTCCACCGCTGCGCGAGCAAAGCCACCAAGACAAGCTGTGGGAAGCGATTGACGACGGCCGCTTGGTGCAGGTCGTTTCAGACGACGCCGCCTACTCATGGGAGGCAACCCAAATGGGAACCGACCGCTTCGACCTGATTCCAAACGGCATGCCGGGTATTGAGCCCCGCTTTATGTGGCTCTTCTCACACGGCGTAGTCACTGGAAAAATCAGCCTGCCTAGATTTGTTGAACTGGTTTCAACCAATCCCGCCCGAATTTTTGGATTTACCCAAAAAGGTGAGCTGCTGCCCGGCAAAGATGCTGACGTGGTGTTGCTGGACCCCAAGGCCACTTGGACGATGGGGCAAGCCAATTCACACTCCAGCAACGATTGGCACGCTTATGAAGGGGCCACGATGACGGGCAAAATCGCCAAGGTGTTTAGTCGCGGCGAGTTGATCATTGATGGGGATGAGTGTGTGGCTCAAGCGGGCCGCGGCCGGTATGTACACCGCATCTTGCCAAAGTAGATTTGGTTGATGAAATGATAGGATGATGATCTAGCTTCGCAAGCTTGGCTCATCTTATCGACTATCTTCAGTCACAAAACAAGTCGAAAGCTCAACTATTTATGGCATCAACAAGACTATTCTTCGAAAACCAAAACGGTGAAAAAATCGGCGCGCGCTTAGACAGCCCAGAGGATGAGGTCAAAGCCTATGCTTTGTTTGCCCACTGCTTTACATGCCATAAAAATTTAAATGCAGTGCGCCACATCAGCAGTTCTCTTAACAAGGCGGGAATTGCAGTGCTCCGATTTGACTTTACCGGTTTAGGAGAAAGTGAAGGAGATTTTGCAGACACTAATTTCTCGTCCAACGTGGAAGATTTAATCTACGCAGCCGACTTTTTAGCCAGCGAGTATGAGTCCCCCAAATTCTTGATCGGCCATTCTTTGGGCGGTGCGGCCGTGCTGATGGCAACTTCCAAGCTGCCCCACGTTCAAGCTGTCGTGACATTAGGTGCGCCATGTGATCCAGAGCACGTCACCCATTTGCTCGAATGCTCTGTTGAGGAAATCGAAGCGAACGGCTATGCCAACGTGTCGCTTGCGGGACGGCCGTTCACCATCAAAAAACAGTTCTTAGATGATTTAGCCGCGCAAAAAATGGATGA
>JBCCSO010000981.1:0-1599 GCA_039199965.1 Chloroflexota bacterium
GCGGGGCAGACGTCAACTATAAATTTGGTGAGTTTGAGACACCTCTCTTGCACGCGGCCGTGCTTTGGTACGATGTGGCCGCGGCCGAATTTTTACTACAGCAGGGAGCCAATCCAGATGATACAGACAACCTTGGTAGAACTGCCTTGGTCCAAGCGGTGCAGTACCGTGCGGGCTATACAGAAGCAGAGGCCAATGAGGCGCTTGAGATTATCGCAGCTTTGATGCAGGCCGGTGCAGACCCTACCATTGCGGCTGAAAATGGGGACACGCCACAATCCATCGCTGAGCAAAGAAATCACGAACAGATTGTGGCACAATTGTATGAGTAAGCTTGGGTCGTTAGCTGTTTTTACGCATGAAAAACATCGGGGCGCGGGCGGCTTGTCTATACTGATGCGCCCGATCAGACGACCATTGTGCGTAGGGTGCCATAACAATGTTGCACATGGCCATCAGCACAGCATCATAATTAACACGCCATCCCTTAAAGTTGTGCCAAGCTAAATCACGGTTCGGCTTGACCGGGACACCGGCCGCCGCCAGCTCATCGTAAGCCATATCAAATTCCTCGCGCTTGATGCTGATGGGATCATCAGCCGAAGGAAACTCGCTGTACTCAATGCCGAAAAAGCTAGCGATCCGTCTGAGCATCAGATAACCGGCCCGGAGACACAGGTCTTCTTGAGGATCATGCGGCTTGTCAATAACAGAGTTCATGAGAGCAGCCGAATCGAGCACAGTTCCAGCTGCAATGACCCAGTTGTATTCCGGTACGGTTGATCGATAAAACGTAAGGGCTGGTAAGGATGAGTGGGTTTCCTCTACGCTGGTGAACCAGTCTTCCCATTCCTGCCAGAAGTCTGTCATCGTTTCCAGTGACCCGATCCGGTAAGCCCGTTGAATCAATTCGATTGCTGATGGAGGGCTGCCTGCCCGCACATCCAGCTTGGTCACTGTCATCTCCCGCTCTGACCATGCAGAATACATGGTGGGCAAATATGAAATTAGGATGGCGACTAGAATGAGCCCAATTGCAGATTCTGTAAAAACGAGTGCAACCTCAAGCGGCTGTTCAGTCGAGGCGATGCCAAGGGTTGTGATGGCTGACCCGCTCAAGGTGTACGCTTCAAACAGCGTGTAGTTGCCAATCCCCCAGTAAATAAAACCGAATCCGATTGTGACTAGGGAAAGCCAGATCATGGGTAAAGATACTAGTGTGGCTGGTGCAAAATAGGCCATGATTTGATCTTTTTCTACGTAAGATTTTGCAAAACGCAGTCGGAAATTAAATATTCTTCTAGAGGTCGTGAATGCAAAACGGGCAATGCGGTCCGGGATGCCTCTGGGAACCACAAAAGACCTTAATGCACTGACGATGGTGAAACAAACAAGGTATACGCCAAAACTAGTGGCGACTATTCTTAAAAGGAACATAGCCGCCTATCTTACTTGAGATGATTTTTGCCAACCTAAATTTCTAATTGAAAAAGCAACACTAAGTTCTAAGAACCGCTTTTAGTAGTCCCGGCTTCCGGCCGTCTAGCTCTGCAAAGGCTTTTTGCGTATCTGCAAAGTCATAAAAGCTAACCAACGGCC
>JBCCSO010000982.1:0-1589 GCA_039199965.1 Chloroflexota bacterium
CCTTTTCATCGCCCCAACATAAAGGGAGTGACCACCGGCCGTAAATATGACACCCAGAGCCAGCAAGCGCCATGAAAAGAATTCTGACACCTCGAATTCAGTAAAAAATATGAAGGGAAACAGTACGGCCGCTACCACCATCATTTGATAGTACATCACCACGCTGCCTGAGTAGCTGCGAACATATCCACGGCTCAGAACATTACGTAAGGCAAACAGGGCAGCAGAAAACACGCCCCAAAACACACCCAGCGCGGTGGAGTTAGACCACGTTAGCTCCGGCACCAGAACAATGACCCCGATCAAGACAATCACACCCAACAGCAGATCTGACCAGCGAAATTTCTCATTGAAGAACCAAGGTTCCAGCAAAATCGTGATAATGGGATGAGTATGCACCGCAATCATCCCCACAGCTACGGTGGAAACTTGAATCGAATGTACAACGGTCACCCAATGAGCCGCCATCACCGCACCCAGAACAAGCAGCATATTTCGGTCTTGGCTACTTTTAAGCTGGGTCGATTGGCGCGTTATCTGCAAAAACGCAAAAAGCGCGGCCGCCGCCAGCAATGCCCGCCCGAACACCATCACCTGAGGCGGCAAATTAATTAGCTTAGCAAAAAGAGACGGTCCTGCCAGCATGACAGTGGTTAAATTCAGAAGTAAAAAGTCTATTTTGGTTGAATTGGCTTGTTTGATCTGTTTCTGCATACCGGCAAAAACCTTAACGAGAATCAAAATCAGCATCAATGAATGTGACTATTTTCTTTGACTTGCCCCTTCTGCACCCGCTATACTCGCAACGCTCCCTCTAACTTTACCTCCTACAACTGGAAAATATTTGTGACATTTGATCAATTTGACTTTGACCCACGCCTAGTCGCTGGCATTCAGGCGATGGGCTTCTCCACGCCAACCCCCATTCAAGAACAAGCCATCCCGCACGGTTTAGACGGCCGTGATGTACTGGGACTGGCCCAAACCGGAACTGGCAAAACGGCCGCATTTTTGCTCCCCGTATTGCAACGCTTGACCCGTGGCCCACTGAGACGCGTACGTGTCCTGATTGTGGCCCCAACCCGCGAGCTGGCTGACCAAATCTACAAGCAAAGCCTGGACCTGAGCCGCAAAACTAAAATTCGCACCATTGCAGTGTACGGCGGTGTGGGCAAAAAACCGCAGATCGATGCGCTGAAGCAAGGGGTCGAAGTAGTTGTGGCTTGCCCCGGCCGCTTGCTCGACCTGCACAACGACAAACACATCGACCTGTCAAAAGTTGAGGTCTTGATTTTGGATGAAGCGGATCGCATGTTTGACATGGGCTTCCTGCCCGATATCCGGCGCATCATCAAGCGGCTGCCTGAAAAACGGCAAAATCTGCTGTTTTCTGCCACCATGCCCAATGACATTCGGGATTTGGCCGATGAAACGCTGATTGATCCTGTGACGGTTAAAATCGGAATGATTGCTCCTGCCAAAACAGTCTCTCATGCGATCTATCCATGCTTGCAAAAACAGAAAAACAAAATGCTGCGGGCGCTGTTGCAAGAGCTCAGCTTCGGCCGCCTGCTCATATTTACCCGCAC
>JBCCSO010000983.1:0-1578 GCA_039199965.1 Chloroflexota bacterium
AGATTTAGCCATGTTTTGCTGATGGGATCAAACATTTCAATCGGCCGACTGCCGCGACCGCCCATCAGATAAAATTTACCGTCTTTTTCTACGTAGGCTGATTCATGCCGCTCTGTGGGCTGGCTGTTATCAGTTGTGGTTACTGGCTCCCACGTCATATCTTCGGCCGGTAGGATCTGGACCATCTGAGCGATAGACGGAACCCCGCTGCTATCAAAGGCGAAAAGCATGTAGAAGCCGGGAGGGGCGATGTTGCCATGTTCTGGAGCGGTGATCAGTAGATTGTTATCGGTTTGGGTAAAGTCAAGCTCAAGATAGCGCTGCTCAAAGTTAATGTGATGAGTGGTAGAGCCCAATCGAATGAATGTTAATTTGCTCACGTCCCCATCGGCCGAAATATTGGCGCTAAATTTTTGACCGTAGGTGATTTGCTCTTCAACAGAGTTGATCGTCGGCCGGTCTGCCAACTGCCCGCTGCCATCTTGCTTAAAAAGGTAAGGGGGATTGAAAACTTGGGCCGTCATGCCTAAGTCACAGCCGATGCCGCACTCCCCACCACCGGTCCACACCTGCCCGCTGGGCAACAGCAAGCTGGATGAATGATAACCTCGCGGATTGGTTGCAGGCGCAGTCAAACGCCACTCTTCCGTATCTGGATTCCACAGCTCTGACATACGAATGAGCGTTGGATTTTCTTCGTTCAGGGTATGGATGTAGCTACCACCGTTTACCCAGATATCTCCGTTAGCCAGAATGGTGCTGTCTGTGTCCGTGCGTGGGAACCACATCGGGTTGGTATAGCGAGATTCTGGTTCGTCGCTGGTGAGATCAACCACTTGGGCGGTGTCAGTTGAGTGCCAGTAGTTGTACACCCCTTCATCAATACCCATCCCACCGATTAAAAGTAGTTTGTCCTGACGGTACATCACTGGGGTTCCCCACGGCCGGGTTGTCCCTTCACGCACGTGGTTTGGCCCCCAAGCTCCATCCCCAGCTGTATCGATGTAGGCCATGTTGTTGTCCCATCCGGCCCAAAAAACGCGGCCGTCTGATACTAGATGCACAAAGGGGTAGATGTGGTCAAAGTCATTATCATTAACCAGCCGATTGTCGTAGCTGACGTTTTCCAATATGCGCCAGCTGCTGCCGTCAAAAACTTCGGGCTTGAAAATATTTTCCTGATCTGTGCCGTGGGTGCCGCCAATCGCTAAGACATCTCCATTGCCGAGAGTGACGGCCGTCGGATACCAGCGAGCTTGATTCATACTGGGCTGCTGAATCCAGCTTTTACTTTCAAAGTCAAACAGTGCGGCTTGATCTTTTCCGTAAATGTAATCAACACCTTCTGTTGGCTTGAGGCCACTGTGCCCACCAAGCTCAAACACATTGCCGTTTGCGTCCAGCACGTGCGCAGAGCAGTACATTTCCTCGTTTGTATTGTTGACCCACTGGTGCGACCAGCTTTCGATATCGCTCAGATCAACTTTTGTTAAATCGTAGGGGGTGTTTGGATCAAAGTCATTTGGTACCGCTGTTTCATCAGCGCTGGCGTGGCTTAAAATATGCCCCGATGGCAGC
>JBCCSO010000984.1:0-1573 GCA_039199965.1 Chloroflexota bacterium
CGGGAACGGATCAGGGAAGACAATATAACGGGCATTTGAATCCAATGATTGGATGACAAATTGCCACGCATCTGCAGAGGCGCGAACAGGTTCAGCAGCTTCATCAGTCACTTCACCCGTATCAGCAACCGGTGCTGCGGCCGGGATAGCGGCTGTTTCAACCAGCTCCAAGCGATAGATGCCCAAGGTGATTGAGTCACCCAAAACAACGCGGGCCTCACCCCCAATCGGCAAAGGATTACCATTCACTTCAATGCGGCTGCGACGGCTAACACCGCCAACAGTCACACCTTTTTCGTCGATAGTGAGTTTGGCATGCTGCCTTTGGGTACGCGGATGGTCCAGCACGATGTCGCAATCATCGCGTCGGCCGACCACGAGTTGCCCAATCGGCAAATCATATGTTTCCGCTTCACCGTCCGCATTGGTGACAACTAATTTAAATGGTGATAATTCTGATTCACTCATAGTTTTTAGCTTTATTAGCCAATCAGCACATCAGCTTGATCAGCATGTCAGCACAGGGGCAGAGCCCCTTTTCAGCCAATCAGATCGCTTCACCTACAGGCTGAAATGCTGAAAGTGAGCGCAGCGAACGTGCTGATTAGCTGATTAGCTCATTAACGTGGTTCTCCGGCCAATAACAAAAAGCCGGTCAAATCTTCCTGTACATCAGGGTTGCCGCCACCGGCCAAGAACGTCCCTTCAAGGTTTAGCAGCAAAAACGCCTCACTTTGTTTGGCCTGTTCGCTGTTTAAAAATTTTTCTGTCTCTGGCAGATCCATATCGAGCAAAGTTTCACGGCTAAAAAACAAGTTGGCTTCAACTTCTGTGCCGTAAGGGCCAAAAGGAGCTGTGCGGGCCAGCTCAGACAGTCCAGCCTCTTCGCCCAGCGTGCGCATTTGCTGTGACATCCCGCCTTCAACCGGCAGCTCTAGCTTGCCGCTAGCCTGCAGTTTTATTTCATCAGCTTGAGTCGATGCCAAGCTGCCCAAATTCAAAAAACCGATCCCGGCCCATTTCTTCAGAAGCATCTCAAATTCACGCCGATCGAGTCCCATCTTTTCAGACTGTAAAACCGGGGCTAAATCTAGCTCAAGCGTGTTCGGGCCGATCATGCGCACATGACTTTGAAATTTCAGCGGTTCGGGTTCTGGCATCCAAGAGGTTTCTTGCTCTTGCTCAACCTCGCTTTGACCAGTTGGTTCTTCATCAACCGCAGTAGCCGAACTTTGATCAGCCACATATCGTTGCACAAACGCATTTCCGTACTGCTTTTGCATCTGTTGGAGCTGCGCGGGCGCCAAGGGATCAGCCACAGTGGCCTGACCTTCTTGCTGCCCTTGCTCTGTTGGCTTTTTGTTTTGCCGGATCAAGAGTTGCTCTTCTTCAGTTGAGTGTTTGCGTCGTTTTTTGCGTGCCATAGTTGCTTTGTAAAAAGTATGAAGTAACAAGTGGGAAGTAATTGAGCATTCGCTTCGCACTTCTTACTTACAATTTTTCACTCTATCCTTGATTCAAAAACTCAATCTGGTGCACACCAGAAACAATGACACCGTGTGTTACCACTGAG
>JBCCSO010000985.1:0-1558 GCA_039199965.1 Chloroflexota bacterium
AACATCAAGTAATTTGGCTGGATGAATACTTTAAACGCGCTCCAGTCGAACTCTGTTGATGCGGTACGTTCAGCCGGTTCTTGAACTCGGAAGATCATGATCAGCGGCAGCAGCAGGCAGGCCCCAATAATCAGGAAGATGATCGAGAAGCCAAATCTGAGCGCGATTTGCCCGAAGATAAAGGACAGAATGATCAAACCAGCCGCCCGGCCACCTGTCATGAAACTTTGAACTTTACTATGCTCTTTTTCAGGGATGATATCAACCGCGTAGGCATCGGCCGTGGTATCAAACAGTGCCATAGCAAACGTGGCTGTCACAACAAGCGTAGCAAGGAGCGCAAAGCTTTCGCTCGGATCAACCCAAAACGCCCAGAAAAAAGCGGCCGCGCAGCCGATTAAACCAACTATCATGTAGGGCTTTCTGTGGCCCATTCCAAATAAACTGATGCGGTCGCTTAGCAGCCCAAAAATCGCTTTGATGATAAACGGAAGAAGGGCCAGTGAAGACACAACCGCAATGCGATCCGCATCTATCCCCTCACTACTCATATGGGGTTTGAAGAAGTTGAGCTGGTAGGCTTGTACCACTCCTTGCACAAAGTAGAGCATCCCAAACAACCAAAAAATAAAAGGTGTGGAACGGGGGTTTTGCACCGAATTTCTCCTCAATGAAAATGTTAAACAAAATGTAACGCAATAATTTGGGCGAGACCAGTCTGGTTTTTAAAACCAGACTGGTCTTCCGTCAAGAGGCTCAAGAGGCTCTTGAATTATTATCGGCCGATGGTGGCTAAAATCTCCCGTGCTTCTTCGGCCGTGGCCGGTCGGGGTTGTCCGCCCTGCTGAATGACGGCTGGAATAAGCTCAAATCGGTTAACCCCATCTTGATTCAGCCAGGTATGAATCACCATCGTGCTCGGGTCTCCGTCAATATCAAACGCAAAGTTCCCTAGCCCATAAGCGATTAGTCCGCCGTTGTACTCTTCAACTTTTTGCAGAATATGGGCGTGATGGCCCAAGACTAGATCGGCTCCCGCGTCGATTGCGCCTCTAGCAATAGTTTGCTGTTCGGGTGTGATAAAGCGCAGATATTCGATGCCGCTGTGCAGCAATACCACCACATGATCGGCCGATTGTTTGACAAGTGCCACATCGGCCGCAACGTCTTCCGGCCGACCCCAAGCCAAGCCCGGATCTGCGGCCGTTGCCTCCCACTGCGCCACATCAAACTGGGTTTCTCCCTCGGGAAGCACGTTCACGTAGGCCAAAAACGCAATCTTAACCCCGTTCACTTCAACAATGGTGGGGGCACGGGCCTCAGCAAGGTTGGCTCCGGCCCCAACCGGTTCAATTCCGGCCGATTTGAGCAGTGCAATCCCATCCAATAAAGAGTCAGCTCCGTAGTCCAGCGCATGATTGTTGGCTAGTGACACGACATCAAAACCACCGCTTTTTAGCGCATCAACCGCTTCTGGCGGTGCTTGAAACGGGTAAGACTTGTTTTCAATCGGCTTACCAAGCGTGCCTATTGCCGACTCAAAATTTCCGATAGTCAA
>JBCCSO010000986.1:0-1554 GCA_039199965.1 Chloroflexota bacterium
ATCAAAGATGTCCAGAAGCGGATATTCAAAGACACTATGGTTATGGACCCTATTCCAGAGGATATGTTTTACTGCAGTTTTGGCCATATTTTCCCCGGTGGATATTCGGCCGGATATTACAGCTATAAGTGGTCAGAGGTTCTCAGTGCTGATGCGTTTGCCGCCTTCACCGAGGTTGGCTTAGACAACACGGAAGCCATCAAAGAGGTCGGAATGCGCTACCGAAACACCATTCTGGGTATGGGCGGCAGCAAGCATCCCATGGACGTGTATAAAGAGTTCCGCGGCCGTGAGCCATCAATTGAACCCCTCCTAAAACAAGAAGGGCTGATTTAAAATCGAAAAGGCCGGTGTGAGATCACATCGGCCTTTTTCATTCGGACAGATAATCGCAGCTTACAGTGGTCAATAAACGGTGCAAAACCGCAAACTGATCACCGTATATCGTTCACAAAAACAGAGAGATTGAAACATTTAACCTGCTGATTCTATATCTAAAATCGCTTGCAGAATGGCAATGGTTGAGGCATAGGTCGACTCAACACCGTCATACGACAAGTTTCGTGAGCCTAGATTCTCCCCTTTGCTAAATGGGGTATCAGACGCGTAATGGAGCACCCCGATCGGGAAGTCTGCGATGTGCAGGTTGACCACTTCATTTTGAGGATAGCGTCGCGGCCGGACAAGCTCATACACACAGTTTAGATAGGGCCCAGCCTCCATCTCGAGGTCTGTGTAACCCTCCCGATAGAAAACGCTCATATACTCATGATTCTGCAAATAAGTACCCGGCACGGTGATCGCCTTCTGATTATCTAACACAACACCGTGGGTCAAATATGGAACCAAATCATCGGCCGTAAAGTGATTCTTGAACAAATACGTGTTGTTCGAGTGCTCATCGTGCACCACGTTTGGAATCATCGTATCACCAATGCGGCCGTTTAGTGTAGCCGCTTTGCCCATGATAAAAATCCCTCGAATTTCCGCGATGTTTCGAGCCACTTCGGACAAAATCTGGTATGCCGCCATCCCTAACGGATAGTCAATATTGAAGATAACCGCATCGCTATTTTTGAGTTTTTTAGCATCTTGAATATTGAGTCGACTATCAAGGTGTTCAGGATCAATATTTTTGACTTCCAAAACCTGCGCTTCCAAATCCAAAAAGTGCGGCCGATTAATGCGCGTTAGCCCAATGTTTTTCTCCTGATCCAATCTTTCTACTTCTGCATCTGGATGGAGCGCTTCATACTTTTTAAGGGCGTAGTAGAGCAAGTTATCTTTGCGCCCTCTGCGAGCTGATTCAACTTTTTGTTGGTTCAAAATACTCAAAAGTTCTGGTGACTTCCCTGACTCAATGTAGTCAATTAAGTCGCTTTCTATAACACGACTATATCCACTAACTAAGTTTGCTAAGCTGTGTGTGTTGCTTGAGACAAAGTAGATCGGCCGGTGATTAAAGGCGATTTCACTGCACTCAGCTGCGATTCCGTCCCACCAGCGGCGGGTTGCTCTTTTATAGTTGACAAACGAACTGGACAAAAGCCGCAC
>JBCCSO010000987.1:0-1548 GCA_039199965.1 Chloroflexota bacterium
TATGCTGCAGATTGTCCAAAAACGACGGTTCGTGTTCACGATTCTGTGGGCAGGTTTTGTCTTAGCGATCAGCTTTTTAGAGGCCCCTCTGAAATTTCAGGCAGAATCTGTCACAATCCCAATTGGCCTTGAGATCGGATATCTTGTTTTTCATGCTCTCAATGGGATTGAAATTACGCTCGCAGCCATTCTGCTGGTCATCTCGTTTTCTAGCAAAACACCACATACATCCCTAAGACTATTGATTGTTGTAATTGGCTGGCTACTGGTGCAGACCGTCCTGCTATATGGACCGCTTGATACCCGTACCTTGTCTATCATCAATGGAGAAGCGGTACCAGAAGCACCGTGGCACCTGATTTACATTGGGATGGAAGTGATAAAATTGGGTATGCTGCTGCGGCTGACCCATTTGCAGATCAATGATTTTGAAGCTGGTTTAAAATAGGAAAGTAAGAATGACAAAATTTATTCAAAGTACAACTGAACTTCGTGAAATGTATGGTGATCACCACCCGCACACCCCATACAAGGTGCAGAATCACTTGACTGAGCAGGCCTTAAACTTTGTTCGCCGCTCCCCTTTTGCACTGCTTTCAACCATCGGCCCGGATGGAGAAACAACTATATCGCCTAAAGGCGGTGCACCGGGATTTGTTGGCATCGGAGACAACAAGACGCTTTACATGCCTGATTTGAAGGGGAACAACTTAATCTTTTCTTTGCAAAACATTGTGCAAAACCCCCAGATCGGCCTACTGTTTTTGGTTCCGGGCACTGGTGAGACACTCAGGGTCCACGGCAGAGCCTATTTAACGGCTGATGAAGCACTGTGCCAAACATACCCGGTTGGCAATCGGCCAGCACTACTCGTCGCCAAAATAGAAATGGATTCGGCCTACTTCCACTGTTCAAAGTCGCTGGCAACAAGCAAAATCTGGGACCCAGAAAGCTGGACAGACAAAATTAAGATCTCGTTCAAAGATGAGATTGTGCCGAACTTGCCAGCTAGCGAAATATAGATTTTACCTATTGCGTTCTGCGTAATGATTTGATCGCAAAACGCACTAAGCTATGCGCCGTAACGTCATCGCCCTTGGCCTTGTCAGCTTATTTACTGACATGGCAAGCAACATGGTCACACCCATCTTGCCCCTGTTTGTGGTGCTTGTGCTTGATGAAGGGGTGGACAAAGTTGGCATTATCGGAGCCATTACAACCTTTGTTTCCTATGTTTTGCGCATCGCAGGCGGCTATTTGAGCGATCGGTATGACCGCAACAAACCGTTCCTACTGGTTGGATACGGCATTTCGGCCGTGTCTAAACCACTTTTTGCCCTCGCTGGGGGATGGGTTGGCATCACGGCGATTCGCTCATTTGAACGCTTGGGCAAAGCGGTGCGGGCTGCCCCCAAAGACAAGCTGATCAGCCAGTCAGCTGCGAAAGGCAGTGTCGGCCGGACCTTCGGGCTGCACAAAACATTAGATGTCACCGGCGAGTTCAGCGGATTGATTATCGTCATGGTTTTGCTAACCATGTGGGGCTCA
>JBCCSO010000988.1:0-1544 GCA_039199965.1 Chloroflexota bacterium
AAAAGCGATTGAATGTTGATTTTCTGCCAGCTTTGAAAGCGGCATGAGCCAAGTCAGACGTTGAAACGCAAATCCAATGAATGCTGTGGCAATGCGGCTCCTAGCAATCTTGAAAAGAATCTTACCAATTCGTCGTTTCACAATTATTAGTGATCGTCGTAGGGGGCCAGCGTGCTGGACCCATTAGGCGCAGCACGCTGCGCTCCTACATTGATTTGATATTTTCCCAATACCAATTCATCATTTCCAGATGGGGTTCTACAACAGCATGTCCTTCAATTTTGCCGGATTGAATTTGAGCGGGTGAAAAAGTGCCCATGCGCTGACCCTCTTGGACGGATGCGTCGTTTAGTTCTTTGTCTGTTGGATAGCTAAATAGGTAGTGCAGTTTGTGTGGCTCAATTTGGAACGCTTTTACCAGCGTCAGTTTTGCGGGATCAAGCTGGACGCAAAGTTCTTCCTCAATTTCACGCAGAGCGGCCGTAACAGCATCTTCGCCTACTTCCAATCCACCCCCAAAAAAGCCCCATGTGTTGGGATTGAGAATATGCGGGAAATCATCGCGCAACTGGAGCGAGATTCGTTTGTCAGAATGCTCCAAAAGAACAAGTGAAACCACTCGCTTAAATTGGCTATGATCCATGATTTGCCTCATCTAAAATCTCATGCAGTGCACGTAGACAAAAAGCTACCCCCGGGAGGTTGGTGTGACGATAGTAAGGAACGTACACGGCCGAAATCGATAGCGCCCACGCCTTACCTCGCAGCCATTCATCCTCGCCAACACCCATCGCTTGGCGAAATATCGGCCGACTTTTGGCTGGCAGCAAGAACCATGCCACCATTAAATCTACGGCCGGGTCACCCACGCCTAAAACGCCAAAATCGATAATTGCTTTAAGTTTGCCGTTTTCAAACAAGATATTGCCCGGCATCAAGTCTCCGTGGAACCAAGTTGATGGGCCGTCCCAATCGGCCGCTGTTAAACACTCATCCCATATTTGTAGTGCTTTTTCTAAATCGATTAGATCATCCATTTCCTGAAGCGATTGCCGCGTACCTTCATCGCGTAAGCGGACCTGCTGGCCTCGATAGCCGTCTGTTGGCCCACCGGCCGGGTCGATGACTCTCAAAGCTTTGATAAAGCAGGCTAAATCTGTGGCCGTTTGATCTGGGTTTGGGACTGTGTCAACGTTGGCCGTGTGGCCGCTAATCCAGCGATAAATTGACCAGTTAAAGGGATAGTCGGCCGATGGACTTCCAACTGCAATTTGCTCAGGAATGTCGATGGGCAACTGAGGAGCCAAAATCGGCAACCAGTTTTTGTCTTTATCAATTTGTGCGGTGGCCCATTCTACTCTTGGCAGACGCACAACCAACTCATCCCCCAAGCGATAGAGTACATTGTCGGTGCCGCTACTGCCGTTTAGCGTGATGGGTAGGTTTTTGTATTCAGGAAATTGTTCTGAGATAAGTTGGCGTACAAGCTCCGAGGTTGTTTCTACTTCGTCCGCATGTAGCTTATCCATCGACCGACTCGCTGC
>JBCCSO010000989.1:0-1533 GCA_039199965.1 Chloroflexota bacterium
CGCTTTTTTGGTATTTCCCTAGAAGTCGTGAGAATTGCGGGCGGTATTGTGGTGTTCCATGCTGCGTGGCAAACCATGAATGCAAAGCCCAAGCTTTCGAATCAAGACAATCAGGTGGCAATTCACAGTATTGAGCAGCATGAAGATATTGCTTTTATGCCCATGACGATTCCGATGTTGGCTGGGCCGGGGTCTATTGCGGTGACTTTAGGGATTTCGGCTCAGGCAGGGCGAGAGCTGTCTTTAGACACCACGATGAATTTGGTTGCAGCCGCGATCGCGATCGCCATCCTTAGCCTGATTATTTACGTGTGTCTACGCTCGTCATCGTATCTACTCAAAATTTTGGGTGAACGCGGCATTAGCGCCATGAGTCGCATTTTAGGATTGTTTATTTTAGCCATTGGGGTGCAGTTGATTCTCAATGGCATTGCCGATTGGTTGGCGCTGATTGGTCTGATCTGATTGGTCTGGTCTGGGGGAGGTAATGGATGACGTTGGGTTGTCGGGATAGCTTTATAACGATTGCTGCGGATGATTTTGAGCATCTGGTGATGTTTTATCAGCGCTTACTGACGCGATCGCCGGAGGTTCTCATTCCCCAGATCTATGCTGAATTCAAGCTACCTGGGGTGCGTCTGGGAATTTTTAAGCCCAAAGATAGTGAAGAATTTTCGGCCTCTACCCAAAGTGGGATGAGTTTGTGTTTAGAGGTGGCGGATTTAGAGGCTGCGATTGCCCACGCCTCTCAAATTAATGGTGCGGTGCTGTCTAAAATCACGAATGCGTCCCACGGTCGGGAACTGTACCTTTATGATCCGGTTGGGAATCGACTGATTTTACATCAATCGTTTTCATAATTTTGAGGTTTAATCTGCTTCAAGCTTGCTCAGAAATGTGGTGATGTCTTGCTCCAGCTGATGCAGTATAGCCTCTGCCAGCTGCAGGTTGATGATGAGCTGCTCTTAATGGATGGGGACTTCACAGGCATGACGGAAAAAGTGACGAAATCCTCGGAGGCTATTGAGTTGAGTGAACGTTTCTAGCGAGATAACGGCAGGGCGAATCCCAGGCACATCTTGCATCATGCGTTGTAAGAGAGCTGAGTGCCAACGAGCTGAATCTGAAATGTGGTTTTCAAAATGGGTGGAAACCAGTTTGAGTAAATCTTCAGCGGCGTTGTAAAAGTTGTGGAGTTGATAGGCAACACTCTCTAACCGCACGATATCTTCAGGGGTCAATCCTTGGGCGCGATTTTCCAGACGCTTTGAAATGCGTTGCAGGGTTGCGAACTGGGCTTTGAGATCGGTAACGAAGATTAATTGGGCGTTGCTGTCCATACGATGCCAGTTTCATGAATGCGTTGCTGAAACGGGCACTCTTCGAGTTCAATTAAATCAACATCCCGTTCTAACCAAGTCGATAATAAGCTGATGGCAACAAAATAGTATTCGGGCTTGATCGAGTTGATGGCAATATCGACGTCAGAGCGTTCGTGAAAATGACCAGGACGAGTCAGCGAGCCAAAGATCC
>JBCCSO010000990.1:0-1531 GCA_039199965.1 Chloroflexota bacterium
ATCACCGATCTGACCGATGGCGAGAAAAACAGCTTGGCCGCTATCCTTCAGCAGATGTTGATCAAATATGATAATTTGTTTGAGACATCGTTTCCCTATTCAATGGGATGGCACAATGCGCCAACCGGCCGGTATTTGAATCTAGACACCAGCCACTGGCAGCTGCACGCTCATTACTATCCACCCCTTTTGCGCTCTGCGACAGTACGAAAGTTTCTGGTCGGTTTTGAGATGTTGGGCGAAGCTCAGCGTGACCTGACGGCCGAACAGGCGGCGAAACGCTTGAGGGAGCTACCTAGCACACACTATCTAAAAGCTTAAAATCATCATCTCATCATTCCCATGTCACTAAAAAAACTTGCAACAGAAAAATTTGAAGAGCAGTTTGGCGAGCCGCCAGTACTGGTTGTACGTGCCCCCGGCCGCGTGAATCTTATTGGAGAGCACACTGACTACAACGACGGCTTTGTCATGCCGATGGCGATCAACCGGGCCGCTTGGCTCGCGCTCCGGCCGCGCACCGATGGGATCGTACTCGTTCATTCATTAGAAATGGAAGACCCTGCAGAGTTTGAAATTTCAGACTTAGGTGATCCCGGACAAGGTTGGGGAGAGTATTTGAAAGGCATCACGTGGGCGCTTTTAGAGGATGGCTTTGAGCTGTCGGGCTTTGAGGGTGTTCTGACCAGCGATGTTCCCGTCGGAGCTGGGCTTTCCTCATCGGCCGCTCTAGAAATGGCCACCGCTATGGCGTACATGGCAATCTCTAACACTGACTGGGACCCCGGCCGCATGGCAAAAGCGGGACAACGGGCTGAAAATGAATGGATGGGTGCCAACACCGGCATCATGGATCAAATGATTTCAGCCAGTGGCGTAGCCGATCATGCGCTCATGATCGATTGTCGTGATCTGTCCACGCAGCTTGTTCCTTTGCCAGAAAAAACCTCGATTGTGGTGTTGGACACGATGACCCGCCACACCCACACCGACTCTGGCTACAACGACCGTCGTCGTGAGTGCGAAGAAGCGGCCGCTCACTACGCTGTGTCTCACCTGCGGGACTTGGATAAGGTTGCGTTGCAAAAAGGGGTTGAGGGGATTAGCAGAACGGTGCTGCGGAGAGCGATTCACGTGGTAACCGAGAATGAGCGTGTTTTACAGGCCAATAAAGCGATGACCCACGGTGATGCTCACCTAATGGGACTGTTTATGAACGCCAGCCACGACAGCCTGCGCGACAATTTTGAAGTGACCAATCGTGATCTTGATTTGATGGCCGCGTTGGGACAAGAAACAGCCGGGTGTTACGGGGCGCGCATGACCGGTGGGGGGTTTGGTGGCTGTGTGGTTGCCTTGGTTCGCGAAGACATGGCTGAAAAATTTGCGACAGAAGTTGCCAAAGACTATCAAGAAGTGACCGGATTGGAGCCACATGTCTACATCTGTCAAGCGACAGATGGTGCGCAAATTGTGTGAGTTGATGAGATAGTGGGATGACAGGGTAGTCGAACATTATCAGCTTTTTAGG
>JBCCSO010000991.1:0-1523 GCA_039199965.1 Chloroflexota bacterium
CCAAGGGGGTGGCGGATAGTTTTCGCTTAACGGCTGGTATTGGAGGCGGCTAGCGGGCCTCTTCCAATATCGGCAGTTCAATGTGGAATATTGAGCCGGGGCAGGTGTCGTGATCGTATCCATCGCTTTCACACCACAGATTGCCCCCGTGGGCTTCAATCACACCTTTCGCGATGGGTAGACCCAAGCCGGGGCCGCCACCCATAAATTTTGTTTTGCTAGACGAATGAAGGTTAACCGCCCCATCCCCTGTGAATGGCTCGAAGATTTTGGTTAGGTTTTGATTGGAGATACCGACACCAGTGTCTGAAATTCTTATGTCGATCATCGGCCGCTGCTCTTTGCTTTTGCTTCGGCTCATGATCGGTACAGCCTCAATCGTGACGGAGCCACCGTCTGGCGTGTACTTAACGCCGTTACCGACCAGCTTGAAAAACGCTTGAACCAATCGTTCCGGGTCACCTAAAATCAGGTGGGTCTTGGCTTGGGGCAGCACCTCAAGCTCAACCTGACGGGACTTAAATTCACGGTTGATATTACGGAGCACACGGGATAGCACTGAATCGAGGGATAAGGGCTGGCGGGTGATGGTGAAGCTTCCTGAAGAAATGAGGCTCACATCAATCATATCGTTGATGATGCTGCGCAAGCGTTCTGTGCCGTTGTCTATGCCGCCTAAATAAAGAGATGTGCGCAAATCTTCAGGCGGTATTTGCTCCCGCAACATTTTGGCGTAACCCTCGAGCAGGGTGAGGGGAGTCTTAAGCTCATGGGCCGCCACGTTAATGAATCGCTTCCGGTTTTTCTCCAGCATCGAAATTTGCTCTTTGAGCATAATCATCTGGTCGAGCATGTCTGCCTGAGAGCGGTTGTCTGCTACGCGGCCGATTTGCCCCATGGCGGTTGTAAACGCTTTGTCGATAGGGCCAAACTCAGCCAGCACAATTTCGGCCGGTAGATGGTTTTTTAAGGCTGATAAGAGCTGTTGCTTGAGGGTGTTGATGATGGTGACCCACTCCCCAATCGGCCGATGTAAATCTTCTTTATTTTGCTGCATCCACTCCTGAATGACGTGGCTTTGCTCGCTCTCTTCAAGTTCCAAGCAGGACTCCAGCATTTTCAGCATACTTTCTAGAAGCGTGTAGGAGAAGTCAAAGGGTAGTTTTCTGACAGCGTCAGTCACAATACGTTGACGCTGCTCGCTGATCCAAGATTGGAGAGCTCTGTTCATAGGTTGATGTATTTTGTGACTGTGCGGGTCACCAGCTTTTCATGTCGATTGTTGATGGTTGGAAGTGAGCGGTCAGCTCACCCGATAGCTTTTCTGCCGGTTTAATCGCTGATACTTTGCTGCGCTAGTACTGCGCGGCGCAAGTAATCATCAAGTTCAAATCACACGCAGTACCCTCTACAAAGGGGATGAACACATTTCAACCTGTTGGTTATTTATGCCCCTTTGTACTAGTACCAAGCGGTGCGTAGATAGGCTAGTGTAAGTCAACTTCATGCTGACAATGTGAAAC
>JBCCSO010000992.1:0-1521 GCA_039199965.1 Chloroflexota bacterium
GAGTTAGAGCGTCTAAAGCTGATGATTGACGATCTCAATCTCTTGGCCCAAGCCGATGCCAAAACCCTCAAGCTTGAGATTAGCCGGGTTGATGTGGGTCAACTCCTAAACCATATGCAGGAGAGCTACACCCCTCTGGCTCAGTCCGACAGCATCGAAATCAAGATCGGGCAAGTATTTTCAGGCAAGTCATTATTTGTACAGGCGGATCGGGCTCGACTCATCCAAGTTCTGGGGAACTTACTTAGCAACGCCCTGCGCTACACCCCAACCGATGGGAACATATTTTTAAGCGCTACCGCAACAGATGATAGGGTCACCCTCGCTGTGCGGGACAGCGGCCGGGGGATTGATACAGAGCACTTGCCCTACATTTTTGAGCAGTTTTATCAAATTGATGAACAGCATCTCAATGCAGAAAAAGGGAAAATGGGGCTGGGGCTAGCCATCTGCAAAGCGCTTGTAGAAGTGATGGGGGGCACTGTTTCTGTGGTTTCGAATGAGGGGTTTCAGGGAACAGAGTTCCAGATTGTACTGCCAGCAAGCTAAGACAAAATTTCTTTGACCCGACCGACCAACCCATTTTCTAGCCTCACCTTAATCCCGTGGGGATGGCTGGCTGATTTTGTCAAAATATCTTTGACAATGCCTTCTGTAATCCGGCCGGTTCTTTGATCCTGCTTTTGCACAATCTTGACCATGCAGCCGGGTGTGATGTTTGTGCGCTGTGTTCCACTCATATTTTACCTGTACCTACTTTTGCGATAGTTGTTCCAAAATAGTTGGGTCTTTAATCTTTTTGTCATTGGCTAGCATGACCATTTTTGCCATAATTTCGGCCGTTTTTGGATCTTTGTCCACAAAGGGCAAAAACACTCGGCCGCGTTGAGAATTGTGCACCGGCACAACGCACACGTAGCCACCCGGCCGCTGATGAATAATACCGCTGCTTAAATGGATTGAATAGTCATTGATTTGCCCATCTATAAAAATATGGCGTGATGAAAATGAAACATTTTCTAAATTGAGCATGTCGGCCGTTTCCCGTGCGAGGCTCCCCCTCATTTCGGCCGTTGATTCAGACGCTTCGGGATCATAACCCGACAGATGGGCCACACTGACCACCAAGTCTAAATCTCGCATCGATTCGCTAAAGACGCGCGGTGGCACATCGGTTAGCGGGATCGTTTTCCAACTGCCAAGCTGGGTAAAGTAAACCGCCTCAATCGTATCACCGCCCACTTCGGCCGGTGTGTACGCCCCCATGAGCGTTTCAACATGGGCCATCATCTTTTCATCATGCCACGTTTTGCGGATGCCGTCATACGGATGCGCAACCCAGCCCCGCTGACCAAACAGCCGCATCGCTTGGCGCGGGTTCACCTCTTGTCCCGCATAGCGCCGCGAGACATTCTTTGCCTCTTCTTCCACCGGCGTGATGACGTAAAGCTCGCGGAAAACCTGTTTGAACGGCTGCACCCGTTCCATTTGGAAGCACTCTTTTTGCCACAGGTGCCAATC
>JBCCSO010000993.1:0-1520 GCA_039199965.1 Chloroflexota bacterium
AGCGGACATTTCCGCAGACAGAGATGGCATATTCGCGGCCGGGCAGATACTTTTCAACGATGACGTTTTGCAAAGTATGAACATACACCTCTGCAATAGCGTCTGTTAGTTCCTTTCGGTCGTTTACAACATGCACGTGCAGCGATGCCCGGCCGGATATAGGCTTAACCACAAACGGGCCGGGATATTCGCCAAAACTTCTTTTGAACCGCTCAATGTTTAGCCCCAGCATGCCGGGCGTGGTATTCCACGTCATAAAAGGAGCCGTAGGGAGCCCCATAGCGGCCAGCTCATTTTTGAAGATGTGTTTGTTGTCGAGAAGCGTGGCATTTAGCGGATTATGCCCCACATAAGGGATGCCCATCATCTCAAGCATAGCCGTTGTATGAGCGGCCGGATTAACTCCCTGAACGCCACAGCTATTGACCCATGCAAAGTTAACCCGCATTTCTTTTAGCTTTTGAGGCAGCGTCATATCATCTGGTAGCAGATACACTTGCTCGAAGCCAAGCTCAAAGAGGGCGTTTTGAATATCTGCTGCTACTTTCTCGTAGCTTTTATAAGGACGGAAATTGTGCCCTTGATTCAGGACTGCACCCGGCTCTGTTTTATTCCCCCCATAGATGACGGCGACGCGCAAGGCTTTTTTCAGTGTGTCTATGGTTTGGGGCAGCAGATTAAATTCATAGTGAAATTCTTTTTCTGTGCTAACCATGGCCACAAGCGTAAATACAGCGCACTTTAGGCACAATCATGCAATGGTCCCGCCTACCCAAATGTCTTATGTGGAATTAAACAGCGGCCGTATGCCACTTGACTATTTTGTGCGTTAGAAATGGCATGAATCACTGATCAGCCTGCCTGAAATGCCATATGCTTTTAATAGCTGGTGTTACGCGCTCATAGACTTCGGAAGTTTCATTTTCTCGAGTGATTCTTGAGAATTTTATTGAAAACTTCCGAAGTCTCACTCGAGTAAGCGCGTAACATGAGTTAATAATTGAGGTTAATCAATCGAGAGGCGGTGAGAAATCATGGGAAAAAGGATTGCAATATTTGGAATCAGTGGGAGCACTGGTCAGGCACTTGTAGCCAGTGCCCTACAGCGCAATTTTGAGGTCATTGGCCTAGCACGGCCGTTGAGCCAACTCTCAGATGAAAACCCGAATGTGGAAATTGTTCGTGGGGACCTGTCTGATCAAGACAGCGTTGTGCAGGTGATTAAAGACGCAGATGCTGTATTTTGTGTACTGGGCCCTAGGCCACCATTCACAGATGTGTTTTGTGCTGGCGCAACGGCCGCAATTCTGCAGGCGATGCAGGAAACTGGTTTAAGCCGCTTGATTTGTGTGACCGGCGCCATGATTGGACCGGCCGAAAACCGAGCGTTTCTACTGGACTGGATGGCCAAGCGATTTATGCAGCGCGCGCCGGAAATGACCGCAGATCGCCATCGTCAGGAAGAGCTGATCATGACGAGTGATACAGATTGGACTTTGGTCAAGCCACCCCGCTTAACT
>JBCCSO010000994.1:0-1509 GCA_039199965.1 Chloroflexota bacterium
AGCACCGCTATCTTATTCATGGCGATTATGATTATTCGAATGTGCTGGCTGAAAACCGGAAAGTGACGGCCGTGCTCGACTGGGAGCAGGTTCGGTACGGAGATTTTGTTTACGACATCGCGTACTTAGACTTTTATCGGAGCAGCGTTGATCTTGCAAGCCGCTTCCGTGAGTTTTATGCAGAAAATGGAATGAATTTGACTCACTTTGATGAGCGATTTGCTTGCTATACCATTTGGATGGGATTAACCGGCATGAAGTTTTTTGCCAAAACCGATAGCCTTGATGGGTACCGAATGAGTCGTAAGGTGGTCGAGAAGCATCTGCCTCAATAACCACATGTCAGATTTTGAAGAAATCCATCAGCAAACGATGAGCGGCGTGTATGAACGGAACGCCCAAACTTGGGACGAGCAACGGCCGCGTACTTTGGTTGAAAAGGGATGGCTAGCTAAGTTCTCATCATTCCTTCCGGCCGGAGGCGATGTGCTGGATGTCGGCTGTGGCGCCGGTGAACCCATCGCCCATTACTTTGTTGAACGCGGATTCTCTGTCACTGGCATTGATGCATCCCAATCGATGATAGATTTTTGCCAAGAGCGCTTTCCGGCGCATCATTGGTGTGTGATGGATATGCGTCAGCTTGAGTTGGGGCGAAAAGTAGATGGCCTGATTGCGTGGGACAGCTTTTTCCATTTAAATCCGGCCGAACAGCGGCAAACGCTTCGCCGATTTACACACCATCTGCAGCCAATAGGGGCCTTAATGATGACGGTAGGACATGAAGCTGGAGAAGTGTTGGGGGCTGTGGCTGGGGAGCAGGTGTATCACTCAAGTTTATCGGCCGAAGAGTACCGGATGATTTTGAGCGATGGGGGGCTTAATCAGGTAGAGATGGTGTTTCAAGATGAAAGCTGCGGTGGGCGAACGGTTTTGCTTGCGTCCGCCCATCGTCAAGCCTAACTCGAAAGCTTTGTTTCTTTGTTCATTCTGCTGATAAAAGCAACCATTAAGAGGGTCCCACCGTGGGCGATCAGGCCCACAGCCCAAAAGGCGGTCGGAACAAGGAAAAACCAAACTTGTGGATTGTCGATGTAATCGATTACGAGCATGATTGGAATGACGAATAAAAAGCTGATTAAGTGAATGCCAAACGACATCTTCAACCCTGCAAGCCCTTGTGATAATTTGTCTGCGGCTTCTTTTTCACCCTGTGCCTCTTCATCAATCATAAAGTCTGTAATCTTGGTGCCAAATGCATCAGCCACAGAGGCGGCCGAATCTGAGGAAGCGGTTCCACTATTTTCTATTCTTTGAATGGTGCGCAGGCTAATGCCCGCTTTTTCTGCTACTTGTTCTTGAGACCAGCCGCGCTCTTTGCGCCATAGTCTGATTTTGTCTGAGTCTAGTTTTATTTTCATGTTATCTCCAAGAAAAGATACCTAAATGTTGGCAATAAGCCAAGAAAGTATCAATCTAAATTGATGGCCTGCTTTGGCGATGAAAGTC
>JBCCSO010000995.1:0-1508 GCA_039199965.1 Chloroflexota bacterium
CCTGCGTCGACATAGATGTTCTCGCCCGTCACACCGCTGCTCAAATCACTGGCTAAATACAGAGCAGTTTTACCAACTTCACCTTGGTCGACATTGCGCTTAAGGGGGGTTCTTTCAGCCACATACCCCAACGTGCTGCGAAAACCGCTAATACCTGCAGCCGCTAGTGTTTTTATTGGTCCTGCCGAAATCGTATTTACTCGAATCCCTTCGGGTCCGAGGTCGGCCGCCAAGTAGCGGGCCACCGATTCAAGCGCAGACTTTGCAATTGCCATCGTGTTGTAATTAGGCACCACCTTTTCCGCACCATAGTAGCTCATCGCCATAATTGACCCGCCGTTGGGCATAAGGGGCATGGCACCCCGTGCCAAGGCGATAAGGCTGTACGCGCTGATATCCATCGCTAAGGCAAAGCCATCACGGCTAGAAAGATGAAAGCGACCCTGAAGATCTTCTTGCTTGGCAAACGCAATGGAATGAACCAAGATATCGATTTCGCCAAAGTGGTTTTTGGCTTTGACAAATAGCTCATCAATATCCTCATCTTTGGTCACGTCGCACATCTCTACAAAAGTTGAGTTGGTTTCGGCGGCAAGTGGCTTCACGCGCCGCTCTAGCGCTTCCATAGCATAGCTGTAACCGATCTCTGCACCGTGCTGATGGAACTGCTGGGCAATGCCCCACCCGATTGAACGTTTGTTGGCTACCCCAAAAATAAGAGCTTTTTTCCCTTCTAATAATTTCATTTTGTCTCCTGCAACGCGCTTTTTCGTAACGGTAACCGGCGCACTGATTGATAGCCTGATTAAGGCCAACCAAAAAATAAATGTCTACAGCGGTTGAAACCGGGTTGGCTGTGAGGCGATTTTAACTACAAATTGGGACAATTTATTTTTGTAAATCGCCTAAACCGACACAAATTGATTATCTTTTAGCCAGAACCGCCACGGCATTGAATGCCAAGGTTCAGGAGTTTTTCCTAAACCAATGCGTGGCCCGCAGCAAATCTGCTCTAGCTCAATGTCAGCCGCGTCTTCTATCCATATAACACTATTTGAAGCGCAAAGGTTCTGCCCATCATGAGATTGATTGATTCCAACCGCTTGGGTGAGCTTACCCGGCCCGTTTGTCCAATTCTTATAGGTTGCTTTCGGCCGACGCAGTCCCATTTGGTCTAAACCATCAATGGGCTCTAGCCCTCGAATTAGCACGGCCGAAGGAATGCCACTAGCTCCGGTTACGACATTAAACAGCCAGTGGATGCCATAGTTTAAGTAAACATAGGCAAACCCAGCTGGGCCAAACATGACGGCCGTACGCTTAGTTGGTCTTCCTTTGTTGCGACTGCCGTGACAGGCTAGGTCTGGTACCCTAAAATCACAGTAAGCTTCCGTTTCCACAATGCTACCTGCAATCCTGTTGGGAAAAACGCTGGTGCATCATTTGAGTGGTCAACGGATTGCAGGTAGCATTGTGGAAACGGAAGCTTACTGTGATTTTAGGGTACC
>JBCCSO010000996.1:0-1506 GCA_039199965.1 Chloroflexota bacterium
GCTCATAGTATGGGTAACCGGGTCATGCTGTCTGCATTTGCAGATAACGTAGAAAAGTTTCGAAATTCTCAACCACGCATTGGTCAAATTATATTCTCTGCTGCAGACGTTTATGTTGATATCTTTCAGCAGAAATTTCCTAAGATGAGTGACATCGGGTTAACCAAAACATCTTATGTTCATCAAAATGATTTAGCACTTTTGGCGTCTCGATTGTTTAATCAAACCTCACGTATCGGCCGTTTTCCAGAGGATAGTGCTGAATTTCACCAGCACGGACTAGAAACCATTGATGTCACCCCAGTTAGTGAGGATAGCCGCAGGCTGAGCTTAAACCACGGTTACCCCTATGGCAATGCTCGCGTCCTAACAGATCTTGAATACCTTCTAAAAGATAGAAAAAAAGCGGAAGACCGGGGAGGTTTAAAAATGGCCCCCAATAACAAATACTGGGTCTTTAAGTAGGAAGCAAAAGGGGCTAAAAACCACCAGCAAAAAGCAATTAAATTTGTTGAGAAAGCGCCATGCTCGCTTCCGTGTAAACTTCTTGCATGCGTTCAGCAATACAGGCCCAGTCGTAGCCCATAGCCACTTGGCGGGCCTGCTGCCCTAACTTTTCGCGCAGCGGTGGATTAAACAGCATGTCACACAGCTTGTGGGCCAGCGCATCGGCCGAGCGCGGGGGGATGTGGAAGCCGGTCACCCCATCCTGCACCAAATGGGCCAAGCCCCCTACCTCAGACGCGATCACGGGGGTGCCCATCGCCATAGATTCAAGGGCCACCATGCCAAAGCTTTCATAGTGAGACGGCATGACCACGACGTCGGCCGCTGCATAGTAGGTGGGCAGCTCATTCTGATTTTTAGCCCCCACAAATCCCACAATGTCTTCAACATTTAGGTCGTGGCGCAGCGCCTGCAAACGAGCCATCTCAACAGCCGGATTTTCGGCCCAAGGATCACCACCAACAATCGTGAAGTAGGCGTCCTTCATTTCCTCAGGATGATGATGGCGCAAAATGGCGGCCGCTTCGATGAGCGTATCAATCCCTTTCAGCGGCTCAATGCGGCCGACAAACATAATGTTGAATCCATTGGGATCGATGCCAACTTTTCGCTTTGCCATGTGCTGCGGTTCAGGGATGAAGCGGTTCAGGTCAACACCCGGTGGCAAAATGCGAATTTTGCTGACATCTGCCCCGTACAACTTTTGCAATTGACCAATCTCAGCCTTAGTCGGTGAAGTGATGATGTCTGCCACGTTTTGGATGATGTGACTCTCCGCATCAATCCGTTCCTGCGGTGCACGCTCTTCCGGCCGAGGATTGATTTTGTTTTTCATATGCCCCAGCGTGTGGAACATCTGCACAATCGGAATTTGTTTTTGGTAAGTCGCTTCCCACTCAGATTTCAGCTTTTCAGCCACCAATCCTGACAGATAGTAGTGAGAGTGAATGTTGTCATACTCCACATTTTCTTCGGCCGCAAACGCAAACAGCCCTTCCA